>NZ_CAXFCL010000318.1:0-12276 GCF_964000955.1 uncultured Abyssibacter sp. | reverse complement strand
GACGTGATCTACCTAGATCCGATGTATGCCGCCCCTGGACAGCGCGCACGCGCCAAGGCGCCTCTGGAGGCGCTGCGTCATCTCACCGACGGCGACCCCGACGCCGCGACGCTGGCGGCGCTGGCCTGGGAACACGCGCGCCGCCGCGTGGTCATCAAACGTGCACCCAAGGCTCCGCCCCTGCTCGATCGCAAGGTCTCGTACCAGCTCAAGACCAATCGCGTTCGCTACGACGTCTACGTCCGCTCATGATCCATCTGACACTCATCCGCCACGGCAAATCCGACTGGAACCAGCCGGGCATTCCCGATTTCGACCGCAGCCTGAATGCACGGGGCCGCCACGACATTCCGATGATGGCGCAGCGCTGGCGGGATCGGCACCCGATCCCGGATCAGGTGATCTCCAGTCCCGCAGTGCGCGCCGCCACAACGACTCGCGGGCTGTTGCTGGAATTGGACCAACCCACCGACGGGATTGACTACCAGGCCGCGCTCTACCTCGCGTCACCGGAGACCATCTGGCGGGTCATCCGGGAACGGGCGACCGGTCGCGACATCTGGGTGGTCGGCCACAACGAAGGACTCAGCGAGCTGGCCGCCGCGTTGGTACCGCTGGAGCTTCCGCAACTGCCCACCTGCAGCTGGATGCGCTGCGCGCTGGACCTCACGGCCTGGCCGGAGCAGCTACCGAAGGCGCAGGCTCGGCTGATCGAACTGGCGACCCCCAAGGGTCACCGGGATATCCGCGGCGGCTAGCCGAGAGGACGCAGCGACCGCGCGTAGCGCTCGGCGTTGTGCACGTAGTGGTCCGCCGAGGCCTTCAGCATCTTGGCGACCTTGTCGTCCAGTTCGCGGACGACGCGGCCGGGCGAACCCATGACCAGCGAATTGTCGGGAATCTCCTTGCCTTCCGGGATCAGGGCGTTCGCGCCGATGATGCAGTTGCGACCGATCACCGCCCGGTTCAGCACCACCGCGTTGATGCCGATCAGCGTGCCGGCGCCCACGGTGCAGCCATGCAGCATGACCTGATGGCCCACCGTCACGTCCTCGCCGATCGTGAGCTTGATCCCCACGTCGGTATGCAGCACCGCGCCATCCTGCACGTTGCTGCGGGCACCGATGATGATGTCGTCGCAGTCTCCGCGCACCACGCAGTTGAACCAGATGCTGGACTGCGGCTCCATGCGGACCCGACCGATCACGGTGGCATTGTCGGCGATGAAATGGCCATCGCCGATCAGTTCCGGCGCGTCGTCACCCAGGGCGTAGAGCATTAGATTGTCCTCCAGTTGCGTTGACTGAAAGCCATCATGCCTTGGCCTTCGGTGCGTGAACCACTTGGTCGCGCAGGTAAACCGGCTCGACATCGGCGGCGGCGACCGTCGGCGCGCCGAGCAGTGCCAGCTCGGCGATGGCCCGCGCCGACGGCAGGCGCACGCCGCTGTCCACCGTCGGGCAGCCAACTGCCTCGGCCAGCACCTCGGGATGACGTGTCCAGCCCGTCCCGGCGGTCAGTATGCGGGGCCGATCAATCAGGGGCACCTGCTCCGGCGGGCAGACGCGCTCGGCGATGACGGGTTCGGGCAGCCGGCCGGCCGCCGTGTCGAATCCGCCGAAATAGACGCCACCGGCCCGCGCGTCGATCGCCACCGCGACCAGACCATCGCCCCGCTCCGCCGCTGCGACCCAGGCCATGGCCGCCAGATTGGACACCGGCGCCACCGGCACGCCGAGACCCTGTGCCAACCCCTGGGCGCAGGCCACGCCGATGCGCACACCGGTGAAGGCGCCGGGACCGCGGCCGACGGCCAGACGCTCGAGATCACCGAATCCGGCGCCCAGCTCTTCCATGACTTCGTGGATCATCGGCATCAGCGCATCGGTGTGGCCGCGCCCCAGGTCGACGAAGCGCTGCGCCCAGCGGCCATTGATCCGCGCGGCGACCGAGCAGGCCTCGGTCGCGGTATCCAGCGCCAGCAGGTTCATGCCGACACCTCGCGCAAAAAGCCGAGAATCTTGTTTCGGTCCGTTTCCACCGGGAACGGCGGCAAGCTGTTGAGAAAGGCCTTGCCGTAGCCGGTGCGATAGATCCGCGGGTCGAAGATCACCAGCACGCCGCGATCGTCGCTGCCCCGGATCAGTCGTCCGGCGCCCTGCTTCAGCGTCATCGCCGCATGGGGAATCTGGTAGTCGCGAAACGGGTCCAGGCCCTGTGCCTTGAGATGCTCCACGCGCGCCTGGATCAGCGGATCGCCGGGCGCGAGAAACGGCAGTCGGTCGATCATCACCAGGCGCAGAGCCCGTCCCGGCACGTCCACGCCCTCCCAGAATGACTGGGTCCCGACCAGCACGGCGTTGCCGTCCGTGCGGAATGCGTGCAGCAGCGCATGCTTGGAGCGTTCGCCCTGCTGGAGCACCGGCATGTGCAGGCGCTCGCGCAGCCCATCGGCATATTCGCGGACCGCCGCGTGGCTGGTGCAGAGCAGGAAGGCGCCACCGGCGCTGGCGTCGATCAGCTCGGCCGCCAGTTCGATCACCTCGGCCCGGTAGTTCGGGGCCCTCGGGTCCGGCATTGACGGCAGGAACAGCCGCGCCTGCCGGTCGAAATCAAAGGGGCTGTCGAATTCGGCTTCGCGGGCATCCTCGGCGCCGATCTCGCGCTTGAAGTGATCGAATTTCCCGTCCACCGCCAACGTCGCCGACGAGAAGATCCATGCGGCCGGCTCGCGCTCGCGACTGGCCTGGAAGCGATCGGCGATCACCAGCGGCGTGGAACGCAATGCGAAATTCGAGCGGCTCACCTCCGCCCAGCGGACATGTTCGACATCCTCGCCGCTGATCAGCGCCCTCAACCGCGTCGCGAGCACCGTGGCGCGCTGCGCGCAACTGGCCAGGCCATCGGTGGCCTGCTCCAGCGGCTCCAGCCGCGCACAGACCGTCGTCAGCGACGAGCCCAGGGCCTCCAGCGCCGTTCGCGCCGCGTTGTTGCCGAATGCGGATTCCCAGGCCTGACGGCCGCCGACGCGCGGCAGTTGCCGAAACAGCTGATCCACAGTCGCCGACAGCGCCTGCAATTCATCGACCAGCTCCGGATCGGCCAGGCCCGCCTGCTCGGCCTCGCGCTGCGCGTCTCCGGACAGTTCACGCAATTGCCGCGCTGAGATCGCATACCCGAAGAACTGGCCGGCGATCTCGGGCACCTGGTGCGCCTCGTCGACGATGACGATGTCCGCGCCTGGCAGCAGTTCGGCGAACCCGGTGTCCTTCAGCGCCAGATCGGCGAACAGCAAATGGTGGTTCACGACCACGACATCGGCCGCCTGCGCCTTGCGCCGCGCGTCCATCACCCAGCAGTCCTCGAACCGGGGGCAGCGCTGGCCCAGACAGTTGTCGGCGGTGGAGGACACGTGAATCCGCACCGGGGCGTCCTCGTTCAGGCCATCCACGCCGGCCAGATCACCGTCGCGGGTATGCCCCGCCCAGCGCCGGACACGTTGCAGATCGCGCCGCACCGACGGCGACAGCGCGCCGTCCTCCAGGGCCTGTTCCATGCGGTAGAGGCACAGGTAATTTGAACGTCCCTTGAGCCGCGCGATGCGGCCGCCCACCTCCAGCGCGTCGCGGGCGGCCGGCAGATCACGTTCGAAGAGCTGGTCCTGCAACGCACGCGTGCCGGTGGAGATCAGCGTGCGCCGTCCGCTCAGCAGTGCCGGGACGAGATAGGCCAGCGTCTTGCCGGTGCCGGTCGCCGCCTCGACAACCAGTGGCTTGCGGGTCTCGATCGCGTCGACGACCGCCTCGGCCATGGCGGATTGCTGGGCCCGGGGCGTGTAACCCGGAAACGCGAGTGACAGCGGACCGCCGTGGGAGAAGGCGCGCGAGACGGCGCTCATCGGCACGCCGCCGCGGGTTGGGCGATCACGTCTGCGACAGCTCCGCCTGTTCGGCGGCGCGGGCGGCCTCGGCCGCCTCGGCCTGGTTGCCCTCCGCGCGCCACGCGGCCTCGGCGATACGCCACGCCGGTCCCAGCACGTATGGGTTGCTGGACGCGAGCGCGCGCGCGCGGCGCGCCATCTGCCGTGCCTGATCGGTGTCGGCCTGTTCGAGATGAATCTGGCCGAGCAGCAGCCACAGGAACGCATTGCGGGGTTCGATGCGCAGTGCCCGTTCCAGCTGTGCGGCGGCACCCTGCAAGTCCCCCTGCTGCCGCTGTGCCGCAGCCTGATCAGCCAGTGCGATCGCGGCCGGGCCAGCCACATCACGCAGGTTCCGGGGCCCGGAGAAGCTGGGAATGGCTTCGGGTTCGCTCGGTGGCAGTGGTTCGGCCTCGCCCCACGGTCGTGACTCGACAGGCGCTGTCTCACGGGACGAGCTCCTCGTCCTCCCGCGGTCTCCGTAGGCCCCGCTGTCATCGCCGACAACCGGCGGCTCCGGGTACGGCCACACCGGTTCGCGTTGACCTTCCTGACGCAGGGTGCCGCAGCCGCCGAGCAGCAGCCCGAGCAGCAGGCTCGTGACGAAATGCTTCATGATCCGAATAGTCGTTCCCAGAAACCGTTGCCCTGTTCGGCCTGCCGGGCGCAGGGAGCCCACTCGACCGGCGCCGAACCAGGCAGATACGGTACCAGCACACGGTCCTGACATTCAGTGTCGGCCAGCGCGTCCATGGCGGGAACCACCCAGGTCGGCTCGGCGCCGCCAGCGCCGTAGAGATCCACCGGCCGCGGATCCAGCGAAGCCATCAGCCGCGCCCAGAGCTGCAACGCTCCGGACGCGCCGGTCAGCGCAGCCGGCTTGTTGTCGTCGCGGCCCACCCAGACCGTCGCCTGCACGTCGCTGCCGAAGCCGGCGAACCAGCTGTCACGCAACTCGTCGGTGGTACCGGTCTTCCCGGCCAGGGCGCTGGATCGGAAATAGCGGGCGGCGCTGCGGGCGGTGCCGTCGATCATCACGCGATTCATCGCCCATTGCAGCAGGGAAACGGCCCCGGCGTCCGGACCACCGCGCAGCTTGCGGGCGAATCGCTCCAGCGGCTGACCTTCGCGATCCTGCACGTCGCGGATCGCCTGCAACGGGGTCACGAAGCCGCCGGCGCCGATGGAGTTGTAAAGCTGGGCGACTTCCAGCGGCGATCGTTCCACCGCGCCCAGCGCCAGCGACGGCAGCGGCGCGGGCTTGGTGTCGTCGCCAAGCAGCACGTACTGGCGGGCGACATCCTGCATGCCGACATCCAGCGCCAGGTGCACCGTCGCCAGGTTGTAGCTCTTGGACAGCGCCTCGAAGATCGGAACATCACCGTGCAGCTCCTGATCGTAATTCTCGGGCATCCATACGCTGCCATTGGGCATGTCCAGGCGCACCGGTGCATCGGGAATCAGGGTCGTCAGCCGGTAGCGCTCGGGTTCCGACAGCGCCGCCAGATAGACCAGCGGCTTGGCCAGCGAACCGATCGGCCGCTTGGCGTCCAGCGCGCGGTTGAAGCCGGCGTAACCGGCCTGCCGCCCACCGACCAGCGCCAGAATCTCGCCGGTCTCCACCGAGGTCACCACGGCCGCCGATTCCAGCGTGCCGGACTCGATGTCGCGCCCTCGTTCAATCGCGTCCAGCCCCTCACGAATCGCCTGTTCGGCAACCGCCTGCACCCGGGGATCGAAAGCGGTGAATATGCGCAGCCCTTCGCTGGTGAGGTCTTCCTCACGGTACTGCGCCTGCAGCTGACGACGGACCAGATCCACATAGGCCGGATACTGCGAGGTGCCGCGATCGCCGCGTGCACGGACGCCCAGATCGGCCTCGGCGGCCTGCCGCGCCTCCTCGGGCGCGATCAGCTGATCCTCCTCCATCCGGTTGATGACCAGATTGCGCCGGGCCAGCGCCCGCTCCGGATTGCGCCGCGGGTTGTAGTACGACGGGCCCTTGACGATGCCGATCAGCAGCGCGATCTCCTCGGGCAGCAGCTCACTGAGCGGCTTGCCGAAATAGAACACGCTGGCCAGACCAACGCCGTGCACCGCGCGCGGACCGTCCTGTCCCAGGTACACCTCGTTCAGATAGGCCTCGAGGATTTCCTCCTTGCTGTAGTGAATCTCCAGCAGGATGGCCATCAGCGCTTCCTTGGCCTTGCGCACCCAGGTCCGCTCGCTGCTGAGGAAGAAATTCTTGATCAACTGCTGGGTGATGGTGCTGCCACCCTGCACCACCCCGCCAGCCTGCACATTGGCCCAGGCCGCGCGCGCGATGCCGCTCCAGTCGATGCCGTAATGCGAGTAGAAATCGCCATCCTCGACCGCGATCAGTGTCTGGATCAGCAGCGGTGGAACATCCTCCAGGCGCACCAGTACCCGGTCTTCGCCGTGCTTCGGAAAGATGCTCCCGATCAGCATCGGATCCAGGCGCATGATCGGCACCGTCCCGCCGTCCTGACTCTGAATGCCGCGGATACCGCCGTCACCAAACCCGATGGTGACCCGACGCGCCGGTTCGACACCGTCCCAGAACTGGAAGCCGCGCGACGCGAGTTCCAGGCTGTCACCCCGCAGGGAATAGGTACCCGGCCGCTCGACGGTGCTGCGGGTGCGGTAACCGATGCGACGCAACTCGTGCACGACATCCTGTGGACCAAGACGCTTTCCGGCGTAGAGCTCCAGCGGCGCCGCGTAGATCTGCGCCGGCAATGCCCAGCGCACGCCATCGAAGCGGGCCCGCAGCTCGGCGTCCAGGCGGAAGGTGTAGAGCGCCAGAGCAGACGCTGCCAGGCAGAGAACAACCAGCCCGGCGACAAGCAATCGATGGCGCATCAAATCGTTGGAATTACGGCCGGAAAACAGCCGAAATCATAGCAGACGGAGGGCACGCCCCCGCTGCCGGAGGGATGACTCAGGTCGACCCTTCGAGCTCCGCCTGGACCTGCGCCAGACTGGTGTGGCGGACATCCTTGCCCTGGATCAGGTAGATCACGTATTCGCTGATATTGCGGGCGTGATCCCCGATGCGCTCCAGTGCGCGAATGGCCCATTGCAGGTCCATCACGGGCCGGATCGTGCGCGGATCTTCCATCATGAACGTCAGGCACTGACGGGAGATCGACTCGAAATCGGCGTCGACCTTGCTGTCTTCCTTGGCGATCTCCAGCGCCTCCTCGGCATCCAGCCGCGCGAATGCATCAAGCACCCGGTGCACCATGGAGGAGACCCTGCGCCCCATCGCCTCGACCGCGGGCAGCGATCCATTCGGCGGTGGATTGGACGCCAGCCGCGTGGCCATGCGTCCGATCTTCTCGGCCTCGTCACCGATCCGCTCCAGATCGGTGATCGTCTTGACCACGGCCATGATCAGCCGCAGGTCGGTGGCGGCCGGCTGCCGGCGCGCCAGCACGCGAATGCACTCCTCGTCGATGCCGACCTCCATGGCGTTGACCTTGTAGTCACGGTTGGCGACCTGCTCGCCCAACTCGCCGTCAGCCTCGGTCAGCGCGCGCACGGCCTCGGAGACCTGCTGCTCCACCAGGCCACCCATGGTCAGTACCCGCTGTCGGATATCGTCCAGCTCAGCGTTGAACTGCTTGGAGATATGGGTATTCAAGTGGAGATCGGTATGGCTCATCGCATGCACCTATTGCGTACCGTTATCCATAGCGACCGGTGATGTAATCCTCGGTCTGCTTTTTCTCGGGATTCGTGAACAGCTGGTCCGTTTCGCCGTACTCGACCATCTCGCCCAGATACATGAAGGCGGTGTAGTCGGACACGCGTGCGGCCTGCTGCATGTTGTGGGTCACGATCAGGATCGTGAATTCCTTCTTGAGTTCGGCGATCAGTTCCTCGACCTTCAGCGTCGAGATCGGATCCAGCGCCGAACAGGGTTCGTCCAGCAGCAACACGTCGGGCTGGATCGCGATCGACCGGGCGATGACCAGACGCTGCTGCTGACCACCGGACATGCCCAGCGCCGACTCGTTCAGCCGGTCCTTGACCTCGTCCCACAGCGCCGCGCCCTTGAGCGCCCATTCCACGGTCTCGTCCAGCACGCGCTTCTTCTTCACGCCCGCCAGACGCAGCCCGTAGGCGACATTCTCGTAGATCGATTTCGGAAACGGGTTCGGCTTCTGGAACACCATGCCGACCTGCCGGCGCAGACGCGCGACATCCACATCCTTGTCGAAGATGTTCTTGTCGCCCAGGCGAATCTGGCCAGTGATGTGCACCGTGTCGACCAGGTCGTTCATGCGGTTGAAGCAGCGCAGCAGCGTGGACTTGCCGCAACCGCTGGGGCCGATGAACGCCGTGACCTCACCCTTCTTGATGTCGAGGTTGATGTCCTTGAGGGCCTGCTTGTCGCCGTAGAACAGGTTCAGGCCGTCCACCGTCATCGCGACATCGGACGCATTCGGCGCTTCGGCACGCGCGCCAATGCCTTCGACATCGAGCGTCTCGATGTAGGCGTCCTTGTCCTTGCTTCGCATGGGTTGCTCCATAAATCTTTCGGCTACTGCAATGCTCTGACGTGAGTGGTCGGGCTAGTGTTCCAGTGCCCGGTAGCGTTCCCGCAACCGGTTGCGAATCCGCACGGCGGCGAGATTCAGTATGACGATCACCAGGACCAGTAACAACGCGGTCGCGTAGACCAGCGGACGCGCGGCTTCCACATTGGGGCTCTGGAAGCCGACATCGTAGATGTGAAAGCCCAGGTGCATGAATTTCCGGTCCAGATGCAGGTACGGAAAGTTGCCGTCCAGCGGCAGTGACGGCGCCAGCTTAACCACACCGACCAGCATCAGCGGCGCCACCTCGCCGGCGGCGCGGGCGATGGCGAGAATCAGCCCGGTCATCATCGCCGGGCTGGACATCGGCAGCACGATCTTCCACAGCGTTTCCGCCTTGGTCGCGCCCAGCGCCAGACTGGCCTCGCGCAGCGATCGCGGGATGCGCGCCAGCCCCTCCTCGGTGGACACGATCACCACCGGCAGCGTGAGCAGCGCCAGCGTCAGCGACGCCCAGAAGATGCCCCCGGTGCCAAAGGTCGGCGATGGCAGCGCCGCCGGGAAGAACAGCTCGTCAATCGAGCCGCCAAGCGCGTAGACGAAGAAGCCCAGACCGAACACGCCGTAGACGATGGATGGCACACCGGCCAGGTTGTTCACCGCGATGCGGATGATGCGGGTGACCACACCCTGCTTGGCGTACTCGCGCAGGTACAGCGCCGCGACCACGCCGAACGGCGTGACGAACACCGACATCAGCATGACCATCAGCACAGTGCCGAAGATCGCCGGAAATACCCCGCCTTCGGTGTTGGCCTCGCGCGGCTCGTCGCTGACGAACTCCCAGACCTTGGCGAAGTAGAACGAGATCTTCGCCACCAGCCCCATCGCGTTCGGGCGGTAGCCGCGCACGACCTCGGCGAGCGACACGGTCACGGTTCGCCCGTTCTGCACCTGCACCGTGATGCTGTCCCGCTGGATCTGCTCGTTCAGTGATTGCAATTCCTGCTGCAGTTCCGCGTACTCGGCGTTCAGTTCGCTGCGCTGACGTTCGATCTCCGCCATCGCCTGCTCGGACTGGTTGTCGTTCAGCTCCATCCGCCGCTCGCGCAGCCGCAGCTGCTCCAACGCGTAGTTGATGGCGCCGATGTCGCCCTCCTGAACACGCTCGATCTGGTGATGCAGGTCACGCGCACGACCGTGACGCTCGCGGAATTCCTCCCACAAGTCGCCCTCGCCGACCGATGCTCCCTGCTCGCTGATCTGGATCAGGTACCCGTAGAGGTCACCCCACTCGAGTCGCTCGAAGACGCTGAGCTCCTCGGGCGTCGTACGCTGCTGAATCCAGTCGTCGAGCAGATAGCGGAAGTCGGCGCCGTACACATCACGGTTGGCGACCTTGACCAGACGGCGTTCGTAGAATTCCTGATCATCGCTGACGTTGATGCCCGCGGATTGCAGCCGTGCCGTGCTGACGGTCTCGCTGTAGCCCAGCTGGGCGACCAGCGGCGTCGGCTCCTTGCCCGGCTCGACGTAAACCGCCTCGATCAGCGGTGACGGCCAGAAGTGGCCCAGACCGCGAATCGCGATCAGCGCCAGCAGCCCGACGACCAGCAGACCCGCGAGTGCCACGGCGCCTCCGGTCATCCACACCCAGGGAGCGCCCGAGGCGTACCACTCGCCGAATGTGCCCGCGCGGGTCCGGGTGATCTGGGTCGGCTCACTCATAGCGTGCTGTACTTGCGACGGAGACGCTGACGGACGACCTCGGCCAGCGTGTTAAAGAAGAACGTGAACATGAACAGCACCAGCCCGGACAGGAACAGCAACCGGAAGTGGGTGCTGCCGACCTCGGATTCCGGCATCTCGACCGCGATGTTGGCGGACAGCGTGCGCATGCCCTGGAAGAGGCTCATGTCCATGATGGGCGTATTGCCGGTGGCCATCAGCACGATCATGGTCTCGCCGACCGCGCGGCCCAGACCGATCATCACCGCCGAGAACATGCCGGGGCTCGCGGTCGGCAGAACCACGCGCACCATCGTCTGCCACGGCGTCGCGCCGAGGGCCAGCGAGCCCTGGGACAACTGCTTGGGTACGGAGAACACCGCGTCCTCGGCGATCGAGAAGATCGTCGGAATCACCGCGAAGCCCATGGCCAGTCCCACCACCAGCGCGTTGCGCTGATCGTAGGTGATGCCCATCTCGTTGTTGAGCCACAGCGGCATGCTGCCGCCGAACAACCAGGCCTCCACCGGTCGCGACAACGCGAACGCGAACCAGGTGACGAGAATCACCACCGGAATCAGCAGCGCCGGCACCCAGCCGTCCGGCACCCGATGTCGGATCGCGGCCGGGAACCGTGTCCAGACGAATCCGGACAGCGGGATCGCGAGCGGCAGGAACAGGATCAGCAGGAACGCGCCCGGCATGTTCAGTTCCAGTACCGGCGCCAGCCACAGCCCGGCGAGGAACCCGAGGATGACCGTCGGAAGCGCCTCCATAATCTCGATGGTCGGCTTGACGATCTGGCGCAGGCCCGGCGACATGAAATAGGCGGTGTATACGGCGCCGAAGATTGCCAGCGGCATCGCGAACAGCATGGCGTAGAACGCCGCCTTCAGCGTGCCGAAGGACAGCGGCATCAGACTGAACTTGGGTTCGAAGTCGCTGGTGGCCGACGAGGACTGCCAGACATAGTCCGGCTCCGGGTAGCTTTCGTACCAGACCTTGCCCCATAGCGCGGACAGCGAGACTTCCGGATGCTCGTTGTGAATATCGAACACGGTGATCATGCCGTCCCGGCCCTCGACCAGCAGACGGTCGGCGCGCGGTGCCAGCGCGATGTCCTTGATCGCGCCCTCGATCACCGTTTCGTTCAACAATTCACGATGCGATGTCGCGTAGTAGATCGCGAGTCGCCCCGCGGAATCGGCCGCGATGAAGCCCCGCCGACGTTGTTCGATGTCCACCGCGGAGATCATTGCCTCGCCAGGTGCCTCGAACTCCCGCACCTTTTGCAGCCGCCAGCCGGCACCGGTGTCGCGCACCGGGAACAGCTGAGAGATCCGTCCATCCGAGGTGGTGACGAGCACGGAAATGCCGCCGTTGAGATAACGCGCGTCGATCACGTGCGCGTCGGGTCCGGCCACGGTCACCGGACCCAGCCGCTCCGGCGAGTCCAGATTGCGGATATTGGTGGTGATGACCTCGCCAGCGTCGGTTAGCGCATGCAGCCAGGTTTCGGCGGGATCAAGCAGGATGCGTTCGATCCTGCGTTCCGGAGGCAACTCGAACTGGACGGTGCCCCGCTCGTCCTCGGTCAATTCACCGGTGCCGCCGAACAGGCCGACTTCCTGCTCGAAGCGCACCAGCTCGATACGGCCATCGCCCATCGCGGCGGCGACCAGCAGGGAATCGTCGCTGGCGCGCACCTCCAGTGCGTGCACGCCCGTCAGCCCCGTGTCGATCGCGGTTTCACCGTAGGGATAGGCCAGGCTGGACGAAATCGTCCGACCGTCGTCGTTAAAGCGAAGTCGGTGCTGTTGCCGGGCGATCATCAGCCGGCCATCGTCCATCAAGGCGCCGAACAGGCCTCGGTTCTGGTCGATGTTGTCGAACTGCGCAAGCGCCGCGCCGTCCGGGATGGGCAGCTGGGTTTCGCCGCGCAGTTCGCCGGTCAGCACATCGAAGAAACGCACCCGCCCCGATGCACTGACATGCGTAGCGACCTCGGCCTGCTCCTCCACGGTGAGCATAACCGCGGGCTCGCTGATCGGATTGCTGTACCGG
>NZ_CAXFCL010000317.1:0-14496 GCF_964000955.1 uncultured Abyssibacter sp. | reverse complement strand
GCCTGCCCGCTGAATCTGGCGCCCACGGCGAGCACCACGGCGGCGCTGGCGATGGGCGATGCGCTGGCCGTCGCCCTGCTGGAGGCCCGCGGCTTCACCGAGGCCGACTTCGCGCTGTCCCATCCCGGCGGCTCGCTGGGTCGGCGACTGCTGCTCAAGATCGACGATCTGCTGCATGTCGGCGACGCCGTGCCCCGTGTGCCGGAGTCGGTGACGGTGGCCGAGGCCCTGGTCGAGATGACGCAGAAAGGCCTGGGCATGACCGTGGTCGACGACGCCGACGGCAGAATGGTCGGCATCTACACGGACGGTGATCTGCGCCGCACGCTGGACCGGGGCCTGGATGTGCATGCCACGCCTATCGCGTCGGTCATGGCGAAGCAGCCCAAGGTGATCGCCCCCGGCACCCTGGCTGCGGAAGCGGTCAAGATCATGCAGGATTTCAGCATCACCACTCTGGTGGTCCGCGACGAGGATCGACGCGTGACGGGGCTGTTGCACATGCATGACCTGCTGAGGGCCGGCGTTGTCTGATACCACCAACATCCGCGAGCGCGCCGCGAACATCCGTCTCGTCATTTTCGACATCGACGGCGTGCTGACCGACGGCAAGCTGTACCTGGCACCGGACGGCACGGAGCTGAAAACCTCCAGCGTCCGTGACGGACTGGGGTTGCGGCTGCTGCTGGACGCCGGCATTCAGGTCGCGGTGATCAGCGGCCGTCCCTCGCCCGCCTATGAGCAGCGCCTGCGCAAGCTGGGCGTCGAACACATCGTGCTGTCCACGCGCGTCAAGCTGCCCGCCTACGAGCAATTGCTGGAGGCCCTGGACCTGACCGACGCGGAAGTCGCCTGCATGGGCGATGACGCACCGGACGTGCCGCTGATGCGGCGTGCGGGCCTGGCGCTGACGGTGGCGGATGCCCATACCTCGGCGCAGGAGGCCGCGGACTGGATCAGTCGCTTCAACGGCGGTCACGGCGCGGTACGCGAAGCCTGCGACCTGATCCTGGACGCCCGTTCATGAGTGAGCGCAAGAGCCGTCTTCGGATGAGCGCGCTGACGGCGCCGGCCATCCCCTTGCTCGCCGTGGCGATCATGGGCGCGGTTGGCATCGCGCTGCTCCAGGGGGATTCGCCACCCGCCGAAACCATTGCGGCTCCGCCGCCGGATGCCCGCTCCTATCTCTCCGAAATGCGCCTGCGGCGTTTCGACGAAAACGGCCAGATGGACTACCGCGCGACCGCCGAGCGCGCCACCTACTTCGCCGACGGCAGTCTGGCCCTGAGTACCGTCGATGTGGACTATCTCGGTGGCGACCGCAGCGTGTGGACGCTGACCGCTCCCAGCGGCCGCGTGCCTCCCAGCCAGGACCGCATCGAACTGACGGGGGCGGTGAATGTCCATGGTCGTGACGACGCGGGGATGCCGTTGGATTTCAATACCGAACAATTGCTGGTGGAACTGGAGACCGAAACGCTGCGCTCCGAGGCACCGGTGGAACTGCGCAGCCCCGACAAGCGCATCGAGGCCGTTGGCCTGGTCACCGATTTCCAGGGGACACGTGTCAAGCTGCTCAACCGGGTACGGGCGCAAATCAATGAATGAACTGAAGCGATGCCTGCTGCCGGCCCTGCTCGGCCTGACCCTGCTCGGCACCGTCGCCCATGCACAGTCCGGCCAGCTGACCATTGATGCGGACAATGGCGAACTCGATGAGCCGAATGGCTACAGCGTCTATTCCGGCAATGTCCATCTCCAGCAACAGGACATCGACCTGACCGGAGATCGCCTGACGATCGAGCGACCGAACAACGGCGAATTGAGCGCGACCATGGAAGGCCAGCCGGCCAAACTCACCCACACGCCGCCCGATGCCGACAGCCCGATCGTCGCCACTGCGCGGTCGATGACCTACAACGCCACATCGCGTCAGTTGACGCTGGAAGGTGGTGCGCGCATCGAACGCGGCGAAGACACGCTCAGCGCCGACAAGATCGAGTACAACCTGGCCGACCGACGGATGCGCGCGGCGGGCGGCGAATCCGAACGGGTGCGGATCACCATCCCGGCGCCCGACGTTCCGGACACGCCATGAGCACGACATTGCGCGCCAGCAACCTGCGCAAGAGCTACAAGAAGCGCACGGTGGTCAAGGACGTCAGCATCCACGTCAATGCCGGCGAGGTCGTCGGCCTGCTGGGCCCCAACGGCGCCGGCAAGACCACGTCGTTCTACATGATCGTCGGCCTCGTCGCCGGCGATGCGGGAACGATCACCCTCGGCGAACGCGACATCAGCCGCATGCCCATGCATGGCCGCGCCCGGCTGGGCGTCGGCTACCTGCCACAGGAGGCGTCAGTCTTCCGCAAGCTGACCGTCGCGGAGAACGTGCTGGCGATCCTGGAAACCCGCCGCTCGTTGTCCAAGGCACAGCGACAGGAAACCCTGGAAGGCCTGCTCAAGGAACTGCACGTCGAACACGTGCGCGACACGCTGGGGATGAGCCTGTCCGGCGGGGAGCGCCGCCGCGTGGAGATCGCCCGCGCGCTGGCGGCGGACCCGCAGTTCATCCTGCTGGACGAACCCTTCGCTGGCGTCGACCCCATCTCGGTCGGTGACATCCAGCACATCATTCGTCACCTGCAGAGTCGCGGCATAGGCGTACTGATCACCGACCACAACGTCAGGGAGACGCTGGGCATCTGCTCGCGCGCCTACATCCTGTCGGAGGGGGAAGTCATCGCCGAGGGGGCACCGGACACGATCCTGGACAACCCGCAGGTTCGATCCGTCTATCTCGGTGAATCCTTCAAGCTTTAGCCTGCGGATATTTTCGCGGCATCAAATTCCCGTTAAGCAAAAATGCTGCCACCCGCTTGCGTGGCAGGAACACGGCAGCGTATCTTCAAGCCATGTTCTCCAGTGAAGCAACACCATAATGCGTCCAGCCCTTGCATTGCGCATGGGGCAGTCGCTGGCGATGACGCCGGCGCTGCAGCAGGCCATCCGCATGCTTCAGCTGTCGACGCTGGATCTGCAACAGGAAATCCAGCAGGCGCTGGACTCCAACATGATGCTGGAGCGCTCCGACGAACTGGAAGCGGCTCCCGAGGACGCACCCACGCCGGAATCGGCGGACTCCAAGACCACCGACGACGCGATTCCCGACGATCTGCCGGTGGACGCCGAATGGACCGACATCTATGACGGCAGTTCGCATCGCTCGCGCGAGGCCGACGAGGCCTGGTACGAATACCGGCAGGCGAATCTGCATCGCAAGACCAGCCTCCGCGACCATCTGACCTGGCAGTCCGGTCTCGCGGGCTTCTCGGACACCGAGGACGAGATCGCCGCGCACCTGATCGACGCCGTGGACGAGCGCGGCTACCTTACGGACTGGCCGGTCGTGGAACAGCGTCTGCTGGAACTGGGTCACTCGCCGGACATGATCCGGTCCGTGCTCGACACGGTGCAACGCTTCGATCCGTCCGGCGTCTGTGCCCGGGATCTTGGCGAATGCCTCTGTCTCCAGCTGGATGCGCTGAATCACGGTCCGGTGGTGGATCTGGCCAAGGCGATCGCCGCCGAGCACCTTGAACTGCTTGCACGTCACGACCTGCGAGGCCTTTCGCGGCTCCTCCGGCAGCCGGTGGATGTCGTCTCCGAGTCGGTGGACCTGATCCGCAACCTGCAGCCGCATCCCGGCGCCGAGTATGTGGATCACGAGGCGGAATACGTCGCCCCGGAGGTCTTCGTCAGCAAGCGCAACGGACGCTGGTCGGTTTCGCTCAATCCGGACATCACGCCCAAGCTGCGCATCAACGCGGACTATCTGGGCCTGGTGAAGCGCGCCGATCAGAGCGAAGACCAGCAGTGCATGAAGCAGCATCTGCAGGAAGCGCGCTATTTCCTCAACAGTCTGAAGAGCCGGAACGAGACGCTGCTGCGCGTTGCGCAGTGCATCATTGAACAACAGCGGGCTTTTCTGGAATATGGCGAAGAGGCCATGAAGCCTCTCGTCCTCCGGGACGTTGCCGAGCAGCTCGGCGTGCACGAATCGACGGTGTCGCGTGCGACCTCGTCGAAATACATGCATACGCCGCGTGGGCTGTTCGAGCTGAAATATTTCTTCTCAAGCCACGTCTCAACCGTGGAAGGAGGTCAGTGCTCAGCAACCGCGATCCAGGCCATGATTCGGCGGATGATCAAGGAAGAGCCTCCTGAGAAGCCGCTGTCGGACAGCCGCATTGCCAAACTGCTGCTCGAAGACGGCATCCAGGTCGCACGGCGCACCGTCGCGAAGTATCGAGAAGCGATGGACCTGCCACCTTCCCACGAGCGTCGCCGCTTGGTCTGACCCGACGTCCTCCACGACCGGAGGCCGTCGCATGTTTTCAGATTCAGGAGTGAACGCATGAACCTAAATATCTCCGGCCACCACGTCGAACTGACCGATTCGCTGCGCGAGTTCGTGACACAGAAGCTGTCACGCGTGGAGCGACATTTCGATCATCTCATCGATGCCGAGGTCATCCTCACCGTCGAAAAGATTCGACACAAGGCGGAGGCAACACTCCACGCCAGCGGCAAGAACCTCCACGCGGAGGCCGTCGCTGACGACATGTACGTGGCGATCGACCAGCTGATCGACAAGCTGGATCGCCAGACCCGACGGTTCAAGGAACGCGTCACCAACCATCACGGCAAGGGACCACAGCGCATCGCGGAGATGCTGCAGTAAACCAGTCGGGTTTTCCGGCGGGCTGACCATGGCCTGTCCGGGGAGGAGCCCAGACCAGCGAGGCCGGGGACGCATGGCGACCCGGCCTCGCGTTGTTTTGGTTGTTACACTACGGGCATCCGATTACTCATCGACGACTGACTTTGTCACGGAGATTTCCGATGGAACTAGCCGATCTCCTCGCACCTGCCCAGGTCCGCACGCTCGGATCGATCGCGAGCAAGAAGCGCGCGCTGGAAGAGTTGTCCAAGCTGCTGGTGGAAGTCGCGCCTGATCTGAGCGCCACCGACGTACTGACCAGCCTGGTCAATCGCGAAAAGCTCGGCAGCACGGCGCTGGAAGGCGGCGTCGCCATCCCGCACGGGCGGATACGCGGGCTGGACAAGCCGGCCGCCGCTTTCGTCCGCCTGGAAGCCGGTATCGACTACGATGCCAGCGACGGCTCCACCGTGGACCTGATCTTCGGTCTGCTCGTCCCGCAGGAAGCCACGCAGACACATCTGGAAATTCTCAAGGCAATTGCCGAGCGCCTGTCCGACGACGGCTTCGTACAGGCGATGCGCAACGCGACATCGGACGAGGCGCTGTACGAGCAGATCGTCTCCGAACTGCCCACCCAGGCCTGAAGGCCACTTGACCACCCGGCACGGCGTCCTGATGGCCATGTACGGGCGCGGCGTGCTGCTGACCGGTGACAGCGGCACCGGCAAGAGTGAACTCGCCCTGCAACTGATCCGCCGCGGTCATGCGCTGGTCGCCGACGATGCCCCGGAATTCGAGCCTGACGGTAACCACTGGACCGGCCGCTCGTCCGTCGCGCTGCGCGGGCGGTTGCAACTGCGGGGGGTCGGCGTGATTGATGTCCCCGCGCTGCTGGGGGACCACGCCATCCGGGACGCCATCCGCGTCGATCTGCTGATCCACCTGACCCGGGTGCCCGATACCGACGCCCGCCCACTGGACGGTTCGGTGCCGGCCCAGGTGGAATTCCTGGGCCAGCCGCTGCCGCAGTGGAGCATCCCGGTGGACAAGGCACCCGCGTCACCCGAGCTGATCGAACTGGCCGTACGCAGCGCCGGGCTTGCCGACGAGCAACCGATGATGGAGCCTGTGACGTGGAACTGATCGTGGTCAGCGGCCTGTCCGGCGCCGGCAAATCCGTCGCGCTGCGGGTGCTGGAGGACCAGGGCTTTTTCTGCATCGACAACCTGCCGATGGCCCTGCTCGACTCGCTCGCGACCCATGCGGAGGCTGCCGCTAAGGCGCCAAGCCAACTGGCCGTCGGCATCGACGCCCGCGCCTCGGGCGACGAGCTGGAAGGCTACAGTGAACACATCACGGCGCTGCGTGCCCGCGGCATCCGGGTATCGACGCTGTTCCTGGAAGCCGACGAGGATGTGCTGCTCCGCCGCTTCAGCGAGACCCGCCGCAAGCATCCGCTAACCGACGCCGACATCACCCTGCGCGACGCCATCGCCCGCGAGCGCACGTTGCTCGACCCGATCGCCGACTGCGCGGACATCATCCTCGACACGTCGAAAACCAATGTGCACGAACTGCGTGAGCGCGTGCGGCATCGCATCGGCGGCGCGCCAGACGCGTCGCTGACCGTGCTGTTCATGTCTTTCGGCTTCAAGTACGGCGTGCCCGATGACGTGGACTACGTGTTCGACGTGCGCTGTCTGCCGAACCCGCACTGGAAACCGGCGCTGAAACCGCAGACCGGTCAGGACCCCGATGTCGCCGAGTACTTGGCCAGCCTGCCGGCCTGTCAGGCCCTGGAAGACGATATCGCGGGCTTTCTCGAACGCTGGCTCCCCGCCTTCGAGGGCGAGGACCGGACCTACATCACCGTCGGCATCGGCTGCACCGGTGGCCGCCATCGTTCCGTCTATCTCGTCGAGGCCCTGGCCCGACGGTTCCGCACCGCGGGTCGGGCGATTCAGATCAGACACTCGGAATTGGCATGAGCTGCGGACTACTTCTCGTCACCCACGGCCGGCTGGGCCAGCATCTGCTGAGCACGGTTCGCGACGTGATAGGCGAACTGCCGCTGGAGACCGACATCCTGGAGGTGCGCCGCGTCCAGGACACCGAGGTTCTGATCCGCCAGGGCAACCGGATGATCGACCGCCTGGATTCCGGCGACGGCGTACTCATCCTCACTGACGCCTACGGCTCCACGCCCGGCAATCTCGCCACCCGCATCGCGGCGGACCAGCGCACGCGCGTGGTGGCCGGCGTCAACATGCCCATGCTGCTCCGTGTCTTCAACTATCACGATCAGGGTCTGGACGCCCTGTCGACGGCGGCCATCGAGGGCGGCCGGCGCGGCATTGTCGACTGCCAGCAACCCGACTAGAGAGCGCCCGCCATGCCAAGCCGCACCGTCACCATCGTCAACAAGCTGGGCCTGCACGCGCGCGCGACCGCCAAGCTCGTCACCTGCGCGCGGCAGTTCGAGAGCCGCGTCACGCTGCGCCGTGGCGACCGCGAAGTCAGCGGCAAGAGCATGATGGGCCTGATGATGCTTGCCGCCGGCAAGGGCACGGAACTGGAACTGGAAACCGACGGGCCCGACGCCGAGGCGGCGCTGGACGCCGTCGCCGCTCTGATCGCGGACCGGTTCGGCGAGGACGCGTGACCCGGCGCCGCTCACGACATGAGGCGCTGACATGAGCCTCTGGCTCTCGGGCATCGGCGTGGCGCGCGGCATCGCCATCGGCCGCGCGATGAAGATCGTCTCCGGCGATCTGGAGATCCCCGAGTACGCGCTGGAGCCCTTCGAGGTCGAGGCGGAGATTCGCCGCTACCGGTCAGCGCTGCGTCGCGCCCGCCATCAGCTCAAGGACGTGCAGGAGCGGATCCCGAAGGGCACGCCGGGGGAGATTTCGGCGTTCATCGAATCACATCTGCTGATGCTCGAGGACCGCGCCTTCTCCGAGGCGGTGGAGGAGTTGATCAGCGAGCGCGGCGTCAACGCCGAGGCCGCCCTCAAGAGTCAGCGCGACACGTTGATCCGCGTGTTCGAGGCGATGGAGGATCCCTACCTGCGCAGCCGGCGGGACGACGTCGAACACGTGGTCTCGCAAATTCAGCGCATCCTGCTCAAGAACGACAAGCCGCTGGGGGCCCGGGAAGCCGCGCACGAAAGCACGTCCATTGTCGTCGCCGATGACATCACCCCCGCGGACATCATTCTGCTGCACCGCCAGGGCGTCGCGGGGTTCGTCACCGAGTCCGGCGGGCCGCTGTCGCACACCGCCATCCTGGCGCGCAGCCTGGGCATTCCCGCCATCGTCGGCCTGCACGGCGCACGCCGCCTGCTCGAGGATGGCGAGGTTCTGATCGTCGACGGTCACGCCGGTCACGTCGTCGCCGCGCCGGCCCGCATCACGCTGGATTTCTACGCCCGACGCCGGCAACGCGACGCGCGCTACCGGCGGATGCTGCTGCGCCTGAAGGACGAGCCCGCGACCTCGCGGGACGGGCAGACGATCCGTCTGCTGGCGAACATCGAGCTGCCCAGCGATGTCGGCCACGCGCTGGAGGTCGGCGCCGAGGGCATCGGGCTTTACCGCACGGAATTCCTGTTCATGAACCGCGATGAACCGCCGGGCGAGGAGGAGCAATACCTCGCCTACCGCGAGGTGATCGCCGCGGTGCACGGTCCGGTCACGATCCGGACCCTGGATCTGGGCGCGGACAAGCAGTCCGAAGCGATCCGCGTGTCACAGGCGACGAACCCGGCACTGGGCCTGCGTGCCGTCCGCCTCTGCCTGCGTGATCGCAACCTGTTTCGCACCCAGCTGCGTGCCCTGCTCCGCGCGGCCACGGCGGGCCAGGCGCGCATCATGATCCCGATGATCTCGAACATCTTCGAACTGCGGCAATGCATGCAGCTGATCGCGGATGTCCGACGCGAACTGGCGGCCGAGCATCGCGAGTTCAGCGAGGACAGCCAGGTCGGCGCGATGATCGAGGTACCCGGCGCCGCGCTGGCAGCGCCGTGGCTGGCGCGTGAATGCGAGTTCTTCTCCATCGGCACCAACGACCTGATCCAGTACACGCTGGCGATCGACCGCGTGGACGACGAGGTCAACTACCTCTACGACCCGCTGCATCCCGCCGTGCTGCAACTGATCCGCCGCACCATCGAGGCCGGGCGCGACGCCGGGATTCCGGTGTCGATGTGCGGCGAGATGGCCGGCGACACGCTGCACACCAAGCTGCTGCTGGGTCTGGGCCTGACCGAGTTCTCCATGCACCCGGCCAGCGTGCTGGAGGTCAAGCGAATCATCCGGGACTCGAACCTCGCCGAACTGCGCGAGCGCACGGACACGCTGCTCGCCAGTACGGACCCGGACGCCGCCCGCCGCATCATCGACGAAATCTCCGAGATGTAACCCCGCGCGCGGACGCGAACACCGTCCGATCCGCGCGTCGCTGCTGTAGCAACCGCGCAAGCTGCGTAGAATGCGCGCCAGTCTCCGGGAGCATTTCCATGGCCGAAGCGGCTGAGCAACAAACCGCGGAACACCGGCTGGGACGTCTCCGCGATGCGCTGGACAGCGGCCGGCTGGTGCCGGTCCGGCGCATCCTCAAATCCCTGCACCCCGCCGAAATCGCCCGGCTGCTGGAATCGCTGCCGCATGCCGAGCGCAAGGTTGTCTGGGGTGTCGTCGATGTCGATGACCAGGGCGAAGTGCTGCTGCACGTCAATGACGAGGTGCGCGCCGCCCTGATCCAGGGCATGGAGCCCGAGGACATCATCGCGGCGGCCCGCGATCTGGACATCGACGACCTCGCCGACTTCGTCGACGACCTGCCGGAAACGCTGACCGAGCAGGTGCTGCGCTCCATGGACCTGGCCAACCGCCAGGCCCTGGAAAAGGTCATGTCTTACGCCCCGGACACCGCGGGCGGCCTGACCAACACGGACACCGTGACCATCCGGCCCGACGTCACCCTCGATGTGGTGATGCGCTACCTGCGGCTGCGCGGCTCGCTGCCGGATCACACCGACGTGATCTACGTGGTCGATCGCTACGGCCGGTTCATCGGCGGCCTGTCGCTGGAACGCCTGCTGATGCACGACCCGAGCGAACGTGTCGCAGAGGCGATGGACACCGAGCTGGAGCCGTTATCCGATGACCTGCCAGCACGCGAAGTCGCCCATCAGTTCGAGAACCACGACCTGATCTCCGCCCCTGTGGTGGATGCGCATCGCCTGCTGATCGGCCGGATCACCATCGATGACGTCGTCGACGTGATCCGTGACGAGGCCGAGCACAACCTGATGAGCATGGCCGGCCTGGACGAGGAGGAGGACATCTTCGCGCCGGTGGCCTCCAGCGCGAGACGCCGCGCAGTCTGGCTGGGTATCAACCTGCTCACCGCGCTGCTGGCGGCGCAGGTGGTCGGACTGTTCGAACACGTGATCGACCAGGTCGTGGCGCTGGCCGTGCTGATGCCGGTGGTCGCCAGCATGGGCGGCATCAGTGGCAGCCAGACGCTGACGCTGATGATCCGGGGGCTGGCGCTGGGTCAGATCGGCAGCGGCAATACGCGCTCACTGCTACGCAAGGAAATGGCAGTGGCCGCGATCAACGGGATCCTGTGGGCGCTGGTGGTCGCGGGGATCGTGCTGGTCTGGTTCCGCAACCCGACGCTGGGCGCCGTGATCGCGCTGGCGATGATCGTCAACCAGTTGTTCGCCGCGCTGTCCGGCTTCGGGATTCCGCTGATTCTGCGCAAGCTCGACATCGACCCCGCGCTCGCCGGCAGCGTCGTGCTGACGACCATCACCGATGTCGTCGGTTTTTTCGCGTTTCTGGGACTGGGCGCGCTGGTCCTGCTCTAGGACCGCCCCGGGATTGGGCGCCGTTCAGGCCGCGTTGCGCAGACTCGGCAACTCCTGTCCCTCCGGCACGAACTCCAGCGCGATGCCGTTGTTGCAGTAGCGCTTGCCGGTGGGCTGCGGCCCGTCGTCGAACACGTGGCCCTGATGACCGCCGCAGCGTGAGCAGTGATACTCGGTGCGGGGCAGGATCAGCTTGAAATCACGCTTGGTTTCGACCGCGCCTTCCAGCGTGTCGAAGAAGCTGGGCCAGCCGGTGCCGCTCTCGAATTTCATGCTGGCGTCGAACAGCGGCTGATAACAGGCCTTGCAGATGTAGGTGCCGGGCCGTTTTTCCTTGTTGAATTCGCTGGTCCAGGGACGCTCGGTCCCTTCCTTGAACAGGACGCGGAACGCGGCGTCATCATCCAGAATCTTGCGCCATTCGCGTTTCGTGAGGTCGAGTTCAATGTCCATATCGTCCTCGCTGTTGGCGTGAACCACGGGCGCGGTCACGCCCAGTGCCATGAAGGCTTTCAGAATATCGCGTCGGTTCATGATGAAGCCAGTGTTGTCCTGATCAATGCTGTCTTCCTACAGACCGGGTGTTGCCCGCACAATTCTCAGCCTCCTGATTTCGGACAACCGATACCAATGGATGTTGCGTTACTCGACAGCCTGAAGAACGTACCCGAGGAAATCTGGCTGCTCGCCCGGATTCTCCTCATCGCGGTCCTGACCTGGATCGTGCTCCGGCTGATCCGCCGCGTCACCCGGCAGTTGATTGATCGCAAGCTGCTCACCGGACGCGGGGAGATCGCGTTCCGCGGGATCAGCCGCGTGCTCGTGCTGCTGATCGCGGGCCTGTTCATGCTGGAACAACTGGGCGTGTCCACCGGCACGGTCTGGGCGGCGGTGTCCGCGGTACTGGTGATGATCGCGGTCGGCTTCGTCGCGGTTTGGAGCGTGCTGTCGAACGCGCTGTGCTCCATGCTGCTGCTGATCTATGCCCCGTTCCGGGTCGGCGATGATGTCGAACTGGTCGACCCGGCGAACGGGTTCAAGCTGGCCGGTCGCGTCATCGACCTGAACCTGCTGTTCGTGACGCTGCGCGAAACCGTCACCGGTCCGGACGGCGAACACGAGGATGTGACCCTGCGCCTGCCGAACAACCTGTTCTTTCAGCGCGCGATCCGCAGCCGGCCAGGCCGTTCCACCGTGCCGCTGACCGACGCCGGCGGGCTGGCGACGGTGACTTCGAAGAAATCGGCCTGAGCAAACAGCCGGTCGCCGGTGGTTACTGGCCGGCGACCGTCATGCCGTCGACCAGAATCGAGCCGGTACGGCAGTTGCCCCGGATGTCGACGTCGCGGCCCACGGCGCGGATGTTTCTGAACATGTCGCCGAGATTGCCGGCCACGGTGATCTCGTCCACCGGTTCACGGATTTCGCCGTTGCGGACCAGAAAGCCGCTGGCGCCGCGAGAGTAATCCCCGGTCACCATGTTCAGGCCCTGCCCCATCAGTTCGGTCACCAGCAGGCCGTCGCCCATTTCGGTCAGCAGCGCCTGAAAGTCCAGCTCGCCCGGCTCGACGACGATGTTCGCCGGGCCGCCGGCGTTGCCGGTCGTCTCCAGCCCCAGCCGCCGCGCGGAGTAGCTGCCCAACAGATAACCCTGGAGCACGCCCCGCTCGTCGATCAGCGTGCGGTCCGCCATGGCCACGCCCTCGCTGTCGAAGCTGCGACTGCCGGCCGCGCGCGACAGAAACGGCCGCTGGGTGATCCGTACGCCCGGCGCGAACACCGGCTTGCCCTGGGCATCGAGCAGGAACGATGCCCGTCGGTACAGGTTGCCGCCGGAGATCGCGGCGAGAAAATGTCCGATCAGTCCGCGCGCGAGTTCCGGGGTGTACAGCACCGGCATCGCCGCGGTCGGAATCGACCGCGCGCCGAGCCGTGACGCCGCGCGCTCGCCTGCGCGTCGGCCGATATCGGCCACCGCCTCCAGGTCCTCGTGCCGCCGCGCCGAGCTGTACCAGTAGTCGCGCTGCATCTCGTCGCCGGACTTGGCGAGCACGGAACAGGACACGCTGTGCGAAGTGCCGAGCCGGTGCCCGACGAATCCCTGGGTGTTCGCCAGCAAGGTCAGGCCGGCGTGGGTGCTCACCGTGGCGCCCTCGGACTGGAACACGAGCTCATCGGCCTCCAGACCCGCTGCTTCGCAGGCCAGTGCCATGTCGATGGCCTCGACGACGGACAGGGACCAGGGATGGTGCAGGTCCAGGTCGGGGAAGTCGGTCGCCTGACGCTCGGGATCCGGCAGGCCCGCATAGGGGTCCTCGCCGGTGTGACCGGAGATGGACAGCGCGCGGTCGACCACCTCGTTGAGCGATGCCTCCGACCAGTCCGCGGAACTCGCCGAGCCGGAGCGCTGACCGCGGTAGGCCGTCAGACTCAGATCGCGATCCCGCTGAAACTCCACCGACTCGACGTCACCGCCGCGCACGGTCACGGTCAGCCCGACGCTGATCGACATGGTCGCGCCCGCCGCGGTGGCGCCGGCACCGGTTGCCTGCGCCAGCACGCGCTCCAGGCTGGCGGCCAGCGCGTCGGGGTTCGGAAGGCTCTGGTCGATGGTCTGGGTGGGCAGGCTGGTCATGCATCCTCCAGGCGTTGAATCAGGCGGCCGTGTATGCCCTCGAAACCGCCGTTGGACATCACCAGCAGATGACGCGGGCCAGGCGTGACGCCGGGACGGCACACGGCGTCGATGATCGATGCCACCGACGCATGCACCTCAGCCCGATCGCCCAGCGGCCGCAAGGCCTCGCGCAGACTCCAGCCCAGATGTGGCGGTTCCAGCACGTGGACCTCATCGGCACCGGCCAGACTGGCCTGCAAGGCCTCACGGTGATGCCCCTGTTTCATGGTGTTCGAGCGCGGCTCGAGAACGGCGACGATCGGTTCGTCGCCGACACGCGCACGCAGCGCCCGGATCGTCTCGCTGATCGCGGTCGGGTGATGGGCGAAATCATCGTAAATCACCGTACCACCGACCTTGCCGCGCGTCTCCAGCCGCCGGCGCACCCCCTCGAATCGGCGCAGCGACTCGGCGGCCTGTTCGACGGGCACGCCCACGTGCCGCGCCGCCGCCGCCGCGGCCATCACGTTGCGCGCGTTATGCGCGCCGAGCATCTTCCATCGCACTTCGGCCACCGCGCCGGCGGGATCGACCAGCTCGAAACTGGACCAGTCGTCGCTGAGCGCGCGCATCTGCCAGCCGTCCGGCGAGCCCAGCACGATCCGTTCGCTCCAGCAGCCCTGGTCGAGCACGCGCGACAGCGCGACGTCGTCGGATGGCACGATCACCGCGCCATTGCCCGGAACGGTTCGAATCAGATGGTGGAACTGGCGTTCGATCGCGGCCAGGTCGTCAAAGATGTCCGCGTGGTCGAATTCCAGGTTGTTGAGCACCGCCGTGCGGGGCCGGTAGTGGACGAACTTGGATCGCTTGTCGAAGAAGGCCGTGTCGTACTCATCCGCCTCGATGACGAAGAAATCACCGCTGCCCAGCCGCGCGGACACCGGGAAGTTGCCGGGCAGGCCACCGATCAGGAAGCCGGGCGCGTATCCGGCCGACTCCAGCATCCAGGTGAGCACGGAGCTGGTCGTCGTCTTGCCATGCGTGCCCGCCACCGCCAGCACCCAGCGGGACTGCAGGATCGCGTCGGACAACCACTGTGGCCCCGAGGTGTATCGCAGACCGCGTTCCAGCACGGCCTCGACCACCGGGTGGCCGCGCGACAGCGCGTTGCCGATCACCACGATGTCCGGTGCCGGCTCCAGCTGCGCCAGGTCCTCGCCCGGCGACACGGCGATGCCCTGCTCCGCAAGCAGCGTGCTCATCGGCGGG
>NZ_CAXFCL010000316.1:0-13301 GCF_964000955.1 uncultured Abyssibacter sp. | reverse complement strand
GGCGGGATCACGCGCGCCACCAGTGTCTGCAACGCGGTGATGATCTGGGCCGACAGCATCACCGGGTCCTTGGTCGTATGCGGATAGGCGCCATGACCACCCACCCCGTGAACGGTGATGTCGACGGAATCGACACTGGCCAGCGCGTAACCCTCGGTGTAGCCGACGGTGCCCGCCGGCAGGCCGGCGCTGACATGCAGCGCGAGGTTGTAGTCTGGGCGCGGAAAGCGCTCGAACAGCCCGTCGGCGAGCATCGCCCGCGCCCCGGCGCCCCGCTCCTCCGCCGGCTGACCGATCATCACCAGCGTGCCCGCCCACTGGTCTTTCGCCGCAACGAGCTTGCGCGCCGTCCCGATGAACACCGTCATGTGCACGTCGTGCCCGCAGGCATGCATCACCGGCACCGTGTTGCCGTCATCATCGGTGGTGGTCACGGTGCTGGCGTAAGCCTTGCCGGTCTGTTCCTTCACCGGCAGCGCATCCAGATCGGTGCGCAGCAACACGGTCGGTCCGTCGCCGTTCTTCAGCACGCCGACCAGCCCGTGACCGCCAACATCGGTCGTCACCTCAAAGCCCAGCGCCTCCAGTTCACCGGCCACCGTCGCGGCCGTCTCGGCCTCGTGAAACGACAGCTCCGGGTGGGTGTGCAGATGGGTGTAGAGATCGATCAGGCTGCGCTCTTCGGCCCGCACGAGGCCGCTGAAAAGCAGACCGATGCCCAGAATGCCCGCGATGAAACGTGTCATGGTGCTGCGTCGTCCTTGTCGGTCGGGTGGTGTCGCCCCGGACAGCGACGATAGCGGGCCTGCCCGATGCGGGCCAGCGAACCGTCGGCGAATACCTGACGGCGGGTTATCGTGTGACCCGAATATTGGGGAGCCAATCCATGCGAAATCTTCCGGTCCGGGCGTTGGGCATCGTCCTGGGCGCCGCCCTGCTGTGCCTGGGCGCGGTCTTCCGTGAACTGCCGATGCTGGTGCTGCTGATCAAGCCGATCCCGGCGCTGGTGCTCGCCGCAACCATCGCGATCCGGGCGACCGGCCGCCTGCGCGGTATCGGAACGGCGGCGCTGCTTTGTTGCGCGTTGGGCGATCTGATTCTGGAGGGGCGTTACCTCGCGCCGGACCTGGGCATCCCCTGGTTTGCGCTGGGGCTGTCGGCGTTTCTGATCGCCCACGTGCTGTTCATCCTGGCCTTCCTGACCCCGCCCAACCACACACGCTGGTGGCCGGCCATCGCGGTCGGCGTCTATGCCGCACTGTTCCTGTGGGTGCTCTGGCCAAAGCTGGGCGCGCTGACCGTACCGGTGCTCGTCTATATCGCGGTGATCAGCCTGATGATCTGGCGGGCGCTGTGCGTGCAGGGCTCCATGACGCGGCAGGTGGCCATCGCCGGCGGCGCGCTGCTGTTCGCATGCAGCGACAGTCTGATCGCCGTCGACCGTTTTCTGATGCCATTCGACGCCGCCCGCTACGTCATCCTCACGACCTACTGGCTGGCGCTGGTGTCGTTGACTATCGGCTTGCTCGACGACGCCTCGGCCTGAGCAACCGGCGCTTCCAGGCTGGCGCGCAGTTTGTTGTTCCTGGCCATCGCTTGATCACGCCGCTCACCCAGCGCCTGGAAGATCGTGTCGGACCGCGTGAGCACGTCCAGCGCTTCATCCGCGCGGTCGGTCGCCGCCAGCACATTCGCCAGTTCGTAATGGGCCGAACCGACATTGGCCGCGTCATCCGGCCGAACGGACTCGATACTCCTGATCACGTCGTGAGCATGGGCTTCCGCGGCCGCCATCTGACCGTCGGTGAGCAAGGCACGTGTCCGCGTGTTGGCGGCGACGAAGTACAGCGCGCCGGTTTCCAGTCCGGCCGCTTCGACCTGAGCCTTGACCTCGTCCAGCAACATCAGGGATTCGTCGGCCCGGTCCAGCTTGATCAGCATGCTCGCGAGAAAGCGCTGCGCATTGGCCAGGTTCATCCCCGGACCCGCCGTCGTTCGGATGTAGTCCGCGGATTCACGGAACGTCTCGACGGCCTCCTCCAGCTTGCCGAGCCGATATCGGATGCCCCCGAGATTGGTCAGGATGATGCCGAGATCCGACGCGGCCGGGCCATCGGCGGCCTGGTAGAACAATTTCGCCTGCGCCATGGCGTGCTCGGCCTGTTCCAGTTCACTCAAGCGCAGGTAGTTGAAGCCCAGCTCGGACCACAGAAACCCCTTCAACCGACCGTCGTAGGGTGACACGGGATTCTCCTTGCCCAGAAACCTCAGCATCACCTCGTTCGCGGCCCGCCGCGCTTCGGGATCGCGTCTGGCATGGGCCAGCAAGCTGATCATCTTCACGTATTCGGGCTCGAAACCAGGCTCGTCCCGGTAGTAGGCAATGGACGCTTCCAGCGGCGCGATCGCGGACTCCAGCTCGCCCTGATTGAGATACGCGGACCCGACTAGCGCATTGGCGGCGGCGCGGTTCCGCGGAGAGACGTCGGAACGTTCCAGCAACGGCGTGAGCATCTCGACCACGGTGCCGGGTTCGCCACGCTGCACGTAGACCTCACCCAGCGCGATCAGCAAGGCCTCCGCATCCTTCGATCCCTCGGCCTGTGCCCGCAGCGCATCCTGCCGGCGTGCCTCCAGAAACGCGCGCACCTCCTCCCCGCCCGGCTCCTCGGACTGCGCCTTGCCAAGCACGCGCACGAAGGCTTCGGTCAACTGGGTTTTCTGCTGCGCGCGATTGGCGGCGGATGCCGCGGCCCGCCGCGCGCTGGCCAGCGCGGTTTCCGCCTGCTCCCGCGCCACTCGGGATTCATTCAGCGCATCGCGCGCCTGCGCAGCGAACCAGAGGCTGGTCAGGATTCCGGTCAGCAACACCAGAAACAGCGTCGCCACCGCGACCGACTGCCAGGCATAGCGCCGGAAGAACTGGCGGGTCCGGTAGGCGCGACTGCCCGCCCGCGCGCTAACCGGTCGATGATCCCGAAAGGCGCGGATGTCGTCGGCCAACGCGTCGATGCTGGCGTAACGGGCATCGGGATCGCGCCGCAGACAACGGGCGAGAATGGCGTCGAGATCACCGGCCAGCTGGGTACCTGACACCGGCGCATCCCGCCGCGTCGACGCAACCAGCGAGGCGGCGGGAAAGTCCGCATCCAGCACCTGGCTGACCAGCGCAGACATCGACGTCGTGTCCGCATCAACCGGAGGCCGCCCACTCAGCAGATGGAACAGCAGCGCGCCCATCGAGTAGATGTCAGTCGCGGTGCCCACGGGACGATTGGCAAGCTGCTCGGGTGCCGCGTAAACCGGCGTGAGCACAAGCTGGGTGCGCGTCTGATCGTCGACGGCGGCGCTGAGCACCTTGGCGATGCCGAAATCCAGCAGCTTGACGCGCCCGTCGCCGGTCACGAACAGGTTGCCGGGCTTGATGTCCCGGTGCACGACCAGCCGGCCGTGAGCATGCGCCAGCGCATCACAGGCATCCAGGAACAGCGCCAGCCGATCCTTCAGGCCCAGGCGCCGACGCTCGCAGTAGGCGGTGATCGGCTCGCCCTCCACGAACTCCATCACCATGTACGGCCGCCCATCGTCCGTGCTGCCGCCATCGATGATGCCGGCAATGCCCGGATGCTGGAGATCGGCCAGAATCCGGCGCTCGGCGTGGAACCGCAAGATCGCGGCGGGCGACTGCAGGCTGACCAGCTTCAGGGCGGCGCGTTGCTGATAGGCGCCATCGGCCCGCTGCACCTCGTAGACCTCGCCCATGCCGCCGCGTCCAAGCAGCGAACGGACTTCCCAGACATCGACGCGGCTCCCCGGAACCAGAGGCTGATAAACAGGCGTTTCCCGGGACGCCGCACCGGTCAGGAACCGGGTGTCGTCGGCATCCGACTCGCCAGCCTCGGCGAGCAGCAGCAGCACCTCGTCCAGCAGTTCGGTGTCGTCACCGACCTGCTCGCGCACATAGGACTCACGCGATGCGGCCGGCAACTCCCAGGCGGCGTCGAACAGCGCGGAGACCCGGCGCCAGCGCTCCGGCGTGTTGTGCTGATTCCCCATGCCCGCGTCGTGCCCATTCACCTCAAAGAGGCGCTCAGACTACCCGGGGCACCCGCTGAAATCAGTGACCCTGTTCAGGCTGCGAGATCGACATCGGACGCCACCGGCTGATCCGATAGCTCGCGAATCGGCCTGGACAGCCGGACCGGAATCCGTGGCTGCACGCCGCGCATGTGCCCCAGGATACGGGTCAGATCCTGCTGCACGTCCGGCCCTGGCTCGAAGCAATCCGCGATGTGAATGCAGCCGCGCCCCCAATCGAACACCAGCACCAGCACAGGCACACCGGCCGCGAGCGCGATGCGGTGAAATCCGGTCTTCCAGCTATCCGCGCCAGCCCGGGTCCCCTCGGGCGACATGCACACGTAAAGCTGATCGGCCGACTGATACAGCGCGGTGAGCTCGCCCACGACACCACCCGGTGCCGTCCGATCGATACCGATCACGCCCATCCAGCGCAGCAGCCCCGCGAAGGGCCAGCGGAACAGCGACTGCTTGGCGACCACCCGCACGTCGATCGAAAGCGCCAACGCCATGCCGATGGCCATGACGCCATCCCAGTTCGAGGTATGCGGCGCGCCGATGACCATCATCTTCGGATGGTCCGGCAGATGGCCGGTGATCTTCAGTCCCAGCGCGGCGAGAATCCGTCGCCCCAGCCAGCGGCTGAATCGCGTACCCCGGCGCGGCACCGACGACCCGATGTCGGCAGCGGTGAATTCAGTCATGCTTGGCTCCTTGAGAAGGGGCGCGGTTTGATGGACCGCGTTCTGGCGCCAGCGGCGCGTTGTTATCGCGCTACAGTATGACGGCCAATCGGTGACGATCCGGTGAATTCCGGTGACGCCGGCCGCGACCCTGGAGCGATCTGCCGCATCCTGATGATTTGCCCCTGACGTCGTGACGGCGATGCCGGGTCACTTGTTTATTCGGGTATCCAACACCATGAAGCTGACTTCGCTCGCATTCCTCGGTGCTTTCGCGGCCACGCTGGCCGGTTGTGCGAGCACGCCGCATTCGCCAGAACAATCCACCTCCCTCATGCCTCCGATCGCTGACCGCCGCCCTTACACCGTCGAATCCCCGCAGGGTGATCGCATCGACCCGTATTACTGGTTGCGCGACGACAGTCGCGAGGACCCGGAGATGCTGGCCCACCTGGAGGCCGAGAACGCCTATACCGAAGCCAAGCTCGCGCCCTATTCCGAACTGCGTGAAACGCTCTACCAGGAAATCGTCGGCCGCCTGAAAAGCGATGACGCCAGCCCGCCGACCTACGAGAACGGCTATTGGTACTACTCGCGCTTCGAGCCCGGCCGGGACTACGCGATCATGGCGCGGCGCAAGGGGTCGATGGATGCACCGGAAGAAATCCTGATCGACCAGAACCAGCGCGCCGAGAGCGCCGACTTCTACGCCCTGGGCACCTACGTCATCAGCCCGGACAACCGCCTGATGGCGGTCGCCGAGGACACCGTGGGCCGGCGTCAGTACGTGCTGCGGGTGAAGAACCTGGAGACCGGCGAGTGGCTGGACGACGCGGTCGAGAACATCAACGCGAATCTGGTCTGGACCGACGGCAACCAGTCGGTGCTGTACGTGGAGAAGGACCCCACCACGCTGCTGGGCAAGCGCGTGCGTGAACACGTACTGGGGTCCACCGGCGAGGACAAGCTGATCTACGAGGAGCCGGACGACAGCTACTACATGGGCATCGGCCGCGGGAAGTCGAACGAGTTCCTGTACATCGGCCTGTACAGCACCCAGCAGACCGAATACCGCTACGCACGCGCCGACGATCCGACACTGACCTTCCGCCCGGTACTCCCGCGCGAGGACGATCACGAATACGAGGTCGCCGACCACGACGGACGGTTCATCATCCTGACCAACTGGCAGGCCAAGAACTTCCGCCTGATGAGCGTGGCGCCCGAAACCAGCGCCGACAAGTCCACCTGGAAGGAACTGATCCCCACCAGCGACACCGTGCTGATCGAATCCTTCGAGGTATTCAAGGACTACCTGGCCGTCAACGAACGCCGCGACGGCCTGCGCAAGATTCGCGTCATGCCCTGGGACGGTGGCGAAGCGGTCACCATCGACGCCAGCGAGCCGACCTATGCGGCCAGCCTGATCGGCTCGGCCGAGTACGACTGGCCGTGGATGCGCTACGACATCGACACGCTGACCACGCCGACCACGACCATCGACTACAACATGGCGACCGGTGAAAAACGCGTGCTCAAGGTACAGCCGGTGGAAGGCGATTTCGACCCGGACGCCTACACCTCCGAATACATCCGCGCCACCGCGCGCGATGGCACCGAGGTGCCGGTCTCCATCGTCTACCGCAAGAACCTGCGTCAGCCCGGCAAGAATCCGCTGCTTGTCTACGGCTACGGCTCCTACGGGCATTCGCTGACGCCGTACCTGTCGGTCTCTCGGCTGTCGCTGCTGGATCGCGGATTCGTGTTCGCGATGGCGCATATCCGCGGCGGTCAGGAGATGGGGCGCCACTGGTACGAAGACGGCAAGCTCGGCAACAAGATGAACACGTTCACCGATTTCATCGACGTGACCGAACATCTGGTCGAGGCCGGCTACGGCGCCAAGGACAAGGTCTTCGCGGCCGGCGGCAGCGCGGGCGGACTGCTGGTCGGCGCGGTCGCGAACATGCGGCCGGACCTGTACCGCGGCATCATCGCCGACGTGCCCTTCGTCGACGTGGTCACCACCATGCTGGACGAGAGCATCCCGCTGACCACCAACGAATTCGACGAGTGGGGCAACCCCAAGCACCAGCCCCACTACGACACCATGCTGGCCTACTCGCCCTACGACAACGTGGCCGAGCAGGACTACCCGGCGATGCTGGTGACCGGCGGCCTGTGGGATTCCCAGGTCCAGTACTTCGAGCCGGCCAAGTGGGTCGCCCGCCTGCGTCACCGCAAGACCGACGACAACTGGCTGCTGCTGCACATGAACATGGACGCCGGCCACGGCGGCAAGTCCGGTCGCTACCGCAAGTTCGAGGAAGTGGCGCTGGAGTACACGTTCATGCTGTCGCAACTGGGCATCAGCACCCCGGACGCGCTCGCGGTCGACCCCTGAGCGCATCGATCGACAACATGGGTTGTTGAACCGGCCCGCCCTGCTTCAGTCTGATGTGACAGCCACTCGACGCGAACAAGGCGGGCCGCCATGCGGGATTTTCTGCTCGACATCCTCTCCCACCCGTTCACCTGGGGACTGATCGCCGGGCTGGTGCTCTGCGTGATGATCTGGCGTTCCGGGCATGTCCAGCGACGTGAACAGAAACGCAACATCAAGCGCCTGAATGGTGAACTTGCGGATCTGAACAAGCACCTGGGCCAGCAGCTCAAGATCACCGCCGCCGGCAACGACACGCTGAACGCGGAACTGGATTCGCTACGCGAGAAGAACGAGAACCTGCGGGTCTCCATCGCCACCCTGCAGCAGAAACCCGGCAAGGCGGAAGCGCGGCTGTTGCAGGTTTACGACCGCGCGGTGCACCTGCTGCTGGAACGGGCGCCGGGTTTCGCGCCGGCCTGGGAAAGCGCCGTCCGCGACGCCGAGACCCAGGTCGCGGACGCCGAATCCGGCCTCACCAAGCTGGTCCGCCGGGTGACACGGCCGGCGCTGGGATCGCCGACCGCGCATCTCACCAGCAGTGACGACTGACGATCAGGCGGCCACGTCGGCGTGCATGGACACGCAGCGCGTCACTTCCTCCGCTGCACCGAGAATCACCGGCACGCGTTGGTGAATCTCCTCAGGCTGGAGGTCGAGAATCGGACCCTCCGGCGTGCAGCACTGGCCGCCTGCCTGTTCCACCAGAAAGGCCATGGGGTTGGCCTCGTACATCAGCCGCAGCTTGCCGGGCTTGTTCGGATCACGGGCATCCCAGGGGTACATGAACACCCCGCCGCGGCACAGCACGCGGTGCACGTCGGCGACCATCGCCGCGACCCAGCGCATGTTGTAGTTCTTGCCACGCGGCCCTTCGGCCCCCTGCAACAGTTCGGCGATGTAATCCTGCACCGATGATGCCCAGAAGCGCTGGTTGCTCATGTTGATCGCGAATTCCTTCGCGGTCTGCGGGATATGCGCTTCGCGGGTCAGCATGAAATCACCGCTGACCGGATCCAGCGTGTACATCTCCACACCATCACCGGTGGTCACCGCGAGCATGGTCGACGGACCGTAGAGCACGTAACCGGCCGCGACCTGCTCACGCCCGGGCTTCAGGAACTCGGCCTCCGTGACCGGACCGGTGGTATCGCTGGGGAGAATCGAGAAGATGGTACCGACCATCGAATTGATGTCGATGTTGGATGAGCCGTCCAGCGGATCGAAGGTCACCAGCAGACCCGGCGCCTCGGACAGGCCGACCACGTCATCTTCCTCTTCCGAGGCAAGACCCCGTACCGCATCACAGCCCGCCAGCGCCTGCTTGATCAGGTCGTTGGCGATCACGTCCAGCTTCTTCTGCTCCTCACCCTGCACGTTCTCGTTGCCCGCCGCGCCGAGGATGCCGGCAAGCTCGCCGCGCTTGAGCTGCTGGCTGATGTCCTTGCAGGTTTCGGCCAGACAATCGAGCGTGCTGGCAAGGGCTTGGTTGTCCAGGGACCGGAGCTGGTCTTTGAAAATCGGATGCGACATGAATGGGCAGGTTGGTAGAGAAGTCGCGAGATTATGCCATCGCTGCCCGGAATCGATGGCCACCCGTGTTCGGCGCACCGAACCGGCACGCGAAAAAAGCCCCCGGTGACCGAGATCACCGGGGGCTCTTGATCCGATCGACAGCGGTCAGCCGGCTGCCGCCGCCTTCTGGCTTTCGATCCACATGTTCACACGCCGCTCCAGCAACTCCAGCGGCAGCGCACCGCCGCCCAGCACGGTGTCGTGGAAACCCTTGATGTCAAACGCATCACCCAGTTCCGCCTCGGCTTCACGGCGCAGCTCCTGAATCTTGAGCATGCCGATCTTGTAGGACGTGGCCTGCCCCGGAATCACCAGATAACGCTGGATTTCCGACTTGATGGACGTCAGCGGCACCGGCGAGTTGTTGTCGAAATACTCGACCGCCTGTTCCTCGGTCCAGCCCTTGGCGTGCATGCCGGTGTCCACGACCAGACGGATGGCGCGCCAGATCTCCGATGACAGCTGCCCGAACTCCGAATACGGGTTCTCGTAGGTGCCCGGCATCTCCTTGGCGAGCCATTCCGAGTACAGCGCCCAGCCCTCGACATAGGCGGTGAAGCCGGTCTGCGTGCGGAACATCGGGACGTCCTTCAGCTCCTGCGCGATCGAGATCTGCATGTGATGCCCGGGAATCCCCTCGTGATAGGCGATCACCTCCAGCTCCGGTATCGGCATGGCATCCATGTCGGACAGATGGGCGTAGTAGGTGCCGGGCCGCGAACCGTCCGGCGTGCCCGGGAAGTAGTGCTGCGCCGCGCCGTCCTGCTCACGGAACGGCTCCACGCGCTTGACCACCAGATCCGCCTTGGGCAGACGCCCGAAGTAGTCGGGCAGGTGCTGCTTGATGTTATCGATCGCGGCGGTCGCCTCGGCGATGTACATCTGTCGCCCTTCGTCGGTGTTCGGGAACCGGAACTGGGAATCCTCGTTCAGGAACTCGAAGAAGGCGTCCAGATCCCCGTCGAACTCCACGCGCTCCTTGAGGGCGATCATCTCGCCGCGCAGGCGTTCCACTTCGTCCAGACCGATCTGGTGAATCTCGTCCGCCGTCATGTCGGTCGTGGTCTGCGTCCACAACCGGTACTTGTAGAACTCCTCCCCGTTCGGCTGGGTGGAGCCGACACCGGACGGATTCTCCCCCGCGTTGGGCAGGTCGGACTCGACCCAGGCGATCACGGCATCGTAGGCGGGCTTGAAGCTCTCCAGCAGCGCCTTTTCGGCGTCGGCCTTGAGCTGCTTGGCCTGCTCCTCGTCGACCTCGCCCTTTTCGGCCAGCGTGTCGATCTCGGACTGCATGTCGGCCCAGATCGAGGAGTCCTCGCCATCATCGAACGGCGCCCCGGCGATGAGCTTCTTCGATTCCTTGATGACCGCCTCGTGCGCGAACTTGGGCGGACGGATGCCCTTCTCGGCAGATGCCTTGGCGAACTTGATCAGCTCGCCAAACGCGGCCGGCAATTCGTTGACACGCGAGATGTAGGCTTCCATGTCGGCGGCATCGTCGACCTTGTGAAAGCTGATCAGGAAGGTCGGCAGGAACGTGTGCATGCCCTGCATCTGGTTGAACGGATACCCGTTGTAGCGGTACTTCCAGCCGGCCTCGGCCTGCTGGGTCTCGTAGGCCCAGATGTCGTAGGACATCTTCGCCTCGTCGCTGAGCGCGTCGTAGTCGAAGGTCGACGTCATCTCCTCGGTTGCGGCCTTGCGCCAGTCCAGCTGCTTGCGAGCACCAGCCTCGGAGAAATCGCCGAGCTCCCCGTAGCGATCCTTGCGACCGAGAAAGGTCATCTGGATGGGGCTGTACTGAAGTTCCTCTTCGAACTTCTCCTCGAACCAGGCGTTGATCCGGTCGGTTTCGGTCTGGCCGGGCTCCGCCTTCGCGGCGGCCTGCTCGGCGGGTTCGGTGGATGACTGGCCGCAGGCAGCAAGCAGGGCGGCGAGCATCGATACAATGATGATTCGCATCTGGGCTCCAATGTGAGATGGCCTCGGCGTCCAGGGACGGAGGCAGGCAATGAGTGTCGGCACGAATTGCATATTCGATGCCATGGTGGCGAGTATCGCATGGACGCCCAGCCAGGAACCCGGCGGGGACGCAGCGCCCATCGGCTGACAACACAGATCCATACGCATGAAGACACTTCTGATCATCGCCCACGCCGTCTCGCCGAATCTTCGGCGGCTGCTGGCCGCGCTGCGCACCGGCGCCAAGGCCGGCGGCGAGGATCAGGTACGCGTGGTCAGCCAGTCGCCGTTCGAGACCCAACCGGAACACGTACTGGAGGCCGACGGCATCCTGCTGCTGACGCCGGAAAATCTCGCCTACATGAGCGGAGCGATGAAGGACTTCTTTGATCGCAACTACTACCCGACGCTGGATCACAAGCAAGGCCTGCCCTACGCCCTGGTGGTCCGCGCCGGCAATGACGGCACCGGCACCGTGGCCGGCGTCGAGCGCATCGTCACCGGCCTGCGCTGGAAGGCGGTGGCCGAGCCTCTGATCTGTCGCGGCGAGTTTCAGGCCTCGTTCGTCGATGATTGTCATGATCTCGGAGCGGCGATGGCGGCCGGTCTGGGGAGCGGCATGCTGTAGACGGGATCGCAGCCAACACTGAAGCAAGGGGCGGGGAATGGAGGAGAGGAACTGGTGGACGCGTGACAAGCGTTGGCGCAGCTCGACGATCGCCAGCGGCGCGAACCGGAACCACCTCTGGGCATTCGGCTTCGGTGTCGTCGTACTGGGGCTGGCGGCGCCGGCGACGCTGGCCATCCCGGATGAACTGGGCAAGGGCAACTGGCCGATCCTCGCCGTCCTGCTGTTCGATGTGGTCGGCCTGGGACTCTGGGCGCTCGCGCTGCGCGAGCTGAACGCCTGGCGCCGCTTCGGCGAGATCAACGCGGTGCTGGACCCCTGGCCAGGCGCCGTCGGCGGCGACATCGCCGGTTACTTCGAACTGCGCAAGCCGCTGGAGCGGGATCACCGCATCACCGTCACGCTGACCTGCCGGCATCACCGGCGGGGCAATCGCCACAACACGATGCGACCGGTGTGGACACACAGCCTGTCGCTGCAAGCGATGCAACCGGGCGAGCAGCAACTGTGGTTCCACTTCGAGGTGCCGGAAGGACTGCCGGTCTCGGAACCCCGGGCCCGGGAGTACCACGACTGGTTGCTGCGCCTGGAGATCCGTCAGCCCGGCGCGGATCTCGTTCGGCAGTACGACATCCCGGCGTTCGCGGGGGACGCCAACAACCGTCTTGCCGGGCGTCAGACGCGCATCGACAACCGTGGCCATTTCGCCGCGCTGGAACGGCTGATGAACATCTTCCGGTCCGGCGATCGCGTGACCCTGGACTTCAAATCCGGTCGCGGCTGGAAGGGGGCACTGGCGATGATCGTCTTCGGCCTCGTCTCGCTGGGCGGAGCCGGGTTCCTGGTCGCGGTGGAGGGGGCGCCCGGCGGCAGCCTGTTCGAATGGATTCCCTGGATCATGGCGACGGTCTTCGCCCTGTTCGGGTTGATGATGATCGCGGCCGGCCTGGTCTGGTGGGGACAGCGCCGCATCGTGCTGTTCGACAAGTCCGTCGTCGCCACCCGTCTCTTCTGCTTCAACCTGCCGATCCGCACCCGTCAGGTCTCACGCGAGACGGTCACCCACTTCAGCTGGTCACGCGCCGGCAGCATGCAGTCCGGCACCAAGGTCACAGTCTGGTACGACCTGTTCGTCAACACCAGCGACGGTCGTCGACTCAAGGTCGGAGGCGGCTTCGAATCGGATCAGGCGGTGCGTGACGGCGCGGCGCGGCTGGCCGAGCTGACGGGGATTCCGTTAACAGACCTTAAAAATCACAGCCACAAAGTATCAGACCGAAATCCGAGTTGACCGACTAGTCTAGGGCCCGACGACCACACCCTCGGCCATTTCGTTAGGCCGCCCCCTTCCCCACCCACATAGTCGAGACGTGAACGCCTTGATGTGGAGGTTCAACGAACGCTTTACGGGGCACAAACTTTGAGAAGTAGAGACACCCATCCAGAGTCGTAAAAGTGGAGGAACGCGCGTACAGCGGACTGAGCCACTCCGCACCTGCGCCCATTAGACTCCAACCGGCGAAATACGGCACTACGACTTAGGAGCACGCAAACACTCTAGAGCAAGTAAAGCGCCAATGAACGAGATTCTTGAGAAAGCTGATCATTGATGATAGCTTTCCAAAGCGACCTCCGTCGCAGACCTTTTTACTTGGGAGAACTGAATTGAAGAAAAATACCAAAGTGCTTAGCGCGTTTGTTGCCGCAGCATTTATTTTCTCCGCCGCACCAGCCTCCGCGTCAACGTGGGACGATGTGTCGGAGTGGTTAAATGTAACTTACTCCGCCATTACCAAAATAATCCAAGTTGACTAACAGCCAATTAAACCCGATACCACGTTAATAGAAAAATCACCGAATTCAACAAAAGTAAAACCTTGGCCCCAGTGCTTTTAGCTGGGGCCAGCTCTTATCTGCTCTTTGCAAT
>NZ_CAXFCL010000315.1:0-6091 GCF_964000955.1 uncultured Abyssibacter sp. | reverse complement strand
CTCTGGCGGCAGATCCGCCGCATTGACCACGACCATGGCCAGCGTGGCGGACGACCGAGCCAGGCTGTCGGTGATGCTCAGCTGGAAGCGCAGTGTGGCGTCGACTGGCGTTTCGGGGGCAATCCAGCGCGCCACCGCCTGATCGGCGTCCATCAACGTGACCGAAGGACCGTCGATCTGGCTCCACGCGTAGCTGAGCCCGCCGCCCGCCGGGTCCAGGCTGCCCGATCCGTCCAGCGAGACCTCCACACCGGCGTCGACACGCGCCGGCGCCGATGCAATGGCCTCCGGCAGATCGGGATCACCGCCACCGCCCGGGGCTCCGTCGAGAATGTCGATGATGATCCGGTTGTCCGGAATCAGACTGCGGGCATCCTCCACCGAGGTGATCAGCAGGCTGAACTGCTCGGTGGGCTCGACAACGTCGTCCGCCAGCACCGGCAGCCGTACCAGCGCGATGCGTGCGCCGGCCGGGATGGTCAGCGTGTCCTGAATCATCGCGAAGTCGACATCGGCGGTCGCGGTGTCACCGGCGGCCACGGCCGTCTCCACGCTGACCGTCACGGGGAAGCCCACCGCGCGATCCAGCGTCAGGCTCACGATGGCCACGGTTCCGCTGGGCCCTTCGGTGACCCGGGCGCGGCCGTCGGCCATCAGCGCCGGCGTGTTCGGTACACCGAAGCACAGATCAGCCGGATCGTTCGGACAAAGATCGTCCAGGTCCGACACACCGTCGCCGTCGGTATCCGCCAATGTCGGATCGCCGGCGGTCAGAATCGGGGCCAGCGCGACCTCGTCGCGGTTGTTCACGCCATCGCCGTCACTGTCGGCCGTGGCATCGAGCAGGCTGGGGTCGCTCTGCAGCGTCGTCACATCCGTGAGCAGCAGCAGACGGGACAGATAGGCCCGCGCGCGGTCCGCCGCCTGGGCAGCCCGCACGTCCACCTCGGTCGCGAATACCGGGCACTGGGCATCGAAGGCGGCCCGCTCCGGGGACTCCGGTGGCAGGCTGGCGAGAAATTCCTCGGCGACCAGACAACCCTCCGGCGGCGTCTGGAAGCTGTCGGCGAACCGGCGCGCCATCCAGACATCCGAATACTCACCATCCGGCAAGGCATCGGAGGTGGTCTGCTCATCAATGAACCCGGCCAGCTCCACGTACTCGGGCAGCTTTCCATTGTCGGGATCCAGCACCGTCTCCAGACGATCCAGCAGATCACCCAGCCCGCCCGGCAGCGGTCCGGCACGCAGCTTGTCGGTGAATGCCGTCAGCCATTCCCGCGTCTGCGCCGGCACTCGCGAGTTGAACAGGACAGGGGTCGGCGCGGCATTGACGCGCGCCTCGTCGGTCAGAATCTTCTGCGCCACATAGGCGACCCGGGTCGCGGACCAGTCCACCGGCGCATCGGCGGTGACGACCAGCACCTGCTCCAGCCAGGCAATCAGTTGCTTCTTCCAGGCCTCGGCGTCGCTCCACTGCGGCTCGGTGGCGAGGAATCGGGGCAGCGTCGCATCGTCCTGCGGCGCCAGCATGCGCTGGTGAACCCAGGTGTCGGCATCGCGCTGCAGCCAGGCCTCCAGCACCGCGCCTCCACCGGCCGGAACCCGCGCCGCCGGGAATTCGGCGCGCTCCAGCGCCATGTCGGCATTGCCGCGTAGCAGGCTCGGCGCGAAGGCATCGGCGTTGAGCGCCGAGGCGTTGAGGTCGGCCTCGGTCAGACGATCATCCAGCCGCCAGGCGCGTGTGCCATCCAGCGCGTGTCCGGCGGCCAGTGTCCACTGACCACCGACAATCTCGCGCCGCTGCTGCAACGCGCTTTCGATCAGATATTCCACCTCGTACAGACGGCGGGCGTTCGGAAATTCCTTGTAGCGCTGGGTCCGGCGGGCGTAGGTCTCGCTGATCAGCGTCTCGCCGGTCTGCGGATCGGTTTCCTCGTTCTCGCCGTCCAGCGGCGTCAGCTTGGGATCGACCGGATCATCCACGCGAGTGCCACGCAGCCGCTCGTCGAAATCGCTCCAGCCATCGGCATCGGTGTCGCGGGGCTGACCGGTGGCCGGATCAATGTCATCGGCGCGCAGCCACTCGTCGAAGTCGCTCCAGCCATCGCCGTCGCTGTCGACAAAGCGGTCATCGGTCAGTGGATCGCTGCCGATGGCCGCCTCAACCAGATCGGGAATGCCGTCGTTGTCGCTGTCGCGGCGCTCGCCCCGTGGGTCCGAGCTCGCGATGCGGAAGTCACGCTGCATCGACGCCAGCGCGGCACCGCCCGGTTTGGTGACATCGACGCGCACGGCGTATTGCCCATCGCGAATCAGATGCACCGTCGCGCCGGCATAGCCGCCCGGCAGCGCGGTCGGCGCCTGACAGCCGGAGCTTTGCTGGGAGCCACAGAGCAACGCGTCCAGGCGCGTGTCGCCGTTCACGCGAATCGTCAGGCGGACCTGCGGTTCCTTCAGCAACTCGGCCGACAATCCGGCCGACACGGCGATGGTGCCGTCGTAAAGCCCGCCGTCTGGCGACAGGCGCAGCTTCGGCTCAGGCCCGGCCGTCGCGGCATCGCGATCGGTGGATTGCAAACCGGCCAGCGAGATGGCCGGCTGGCCCGGCGTCATCGGCACCGAACTGGCGGCCAGTTCGTTGACCAGAATCTGCTGCGAGCCGCTGGCGGAAAATACCGGCCCATCGGCGCCGACATAGTTCGGCACCCATTGCCCGGCGTTCGCACCGAACACCGTACCGGCGACCGGATCGACGACCCACAGGTCCGGGTTGTCACCATCAAACAGCGCACTGCCCTGCGCCAGCGTGGTGACAGCCATTGCGGCCAACGCCGCAAGCATTCGGCGAGACACAATCACGAGGCACCTCCGGTGGACGCAGCGGCCTGGCCGGAGGACGACTCCGATTCCAGCCAGGGCGTCTGGCGCCATTGCCGGATGCGGTTGTCCGCCGTGAAGTAGACGATCTGATAGCGGTAGTCGTAGCCGACCAGGCGAGTCTGGCGGTCGTAGTAGGCGAGCTGGAAGCCACCGTTGAAATCCGGGTCTTCGATCAGCTTGATGAACGGATCGGCCAGCACATCGATCGGATCGGCCCGCACGCCGCCAATGCGGTCGAAGTGCAACCGGTCGATCAGCGGCGACACCTCCATCCAGTCACCGATGGCGCCGTCCGGTCCGCGCGCCTGGCGGTACACGACGAAATCCAGCACGTTGCCCAGTGCCGCTCGCAGCTCGCTGCTTTCGGCCAGTGAACACGCGGGTTCGATGAAGGCCCCTTCGCTGCGGGGTTTCTCGTTGAAGCCGAGAATCTCGGCGAGATTGCAGGCGGAGATGCTCACACCCCGAAACGCCGGTGCCAGCGGAATCAGCACCGCGGTCTGTTCCTCCAGGTCCGTCGGATTCAGATCAATCCCCTGGAGCAAAGCCAGCGCGTCGCCTTCCGGCGCCTGCTCCACCACCGGCCAGGGCAGATACTCGGGTGCGACAAAGCTGTCGGAGCGCTCGCTGCAAAGCGGCGCGCTCCATGGCGACACCGGCGCATCGACGCCCTCGGCCGACGGCCCGATGGCACGCAGGCGCAGACACCAGCGCTCACCCGCGTCGTCGGCATCAGCCAGCAACTGGGGAATATCCAGCCCCTGCGAAAGCACATCGGTCGTGATCGCCCCGCCGGCGTTCGGCACGGCCCGCACCACGGTGCCGCCGTCCGCGCTGTCGCGCTCGCGGGTCAGCTCGACCATGGTCACCGTGACCGGTTCGGGCGACAGCTTCCAGCGCGCCGTGGCGCGGGTGTCTGCGAACTCCAGCGCCACCGGTTGCGGCGTCGACGGTGCGGCGAACTGCTGCCCGCCCGCCGCGATACAGCCGGCGAAGCTGCTGGCCGACAGGTTGTTGTGCTCGTCCTGGGTCACGGCGTGGAAGCAGCCAACCCCGGCGTCGAGCTCATAGCCGTCGATCACCTCCGGCGTGTCCGTGCCGCAGGAGGTCGCTACCCGCGTATTGCGGCCGGCAATCTGCCGGAACAACGAGCCGCAGGTCCCTGGCGGAAACTCGACGTTGACGTAAACCGCGCCCGGCACCGATTCACCCGGCTCGGCGGCGCGGCGATCGCAGCCGTCACGAACAATGGCGACATCACCCGAATCGCAGAATCGCGCACCGTCGCCCACCGGCATGTTGCAGTAGCGGGCGTCCACGCCCTTGTCCGGCGGCTGGATCTGGTATTGCAGGGTGAAGAAGCCATCGCAAAGCCCCTGCTGGGTGACCAGCCGGCAAAGCGTGTCGGTGGACGCATCCGCCTCACGCACCGCGAAGGTCTGGGTCGGCGGCGGCAGGTTGGTGCTGTTGCCGCAGGCCACGCCGAGGCGGCGGCCGGTCTGGATGCCGTCGCGCAGCGTCCAGGCGGTGGTCGCATTCACCACGTCCAGACGGCAGTCGCAGTTCTCGTCGCTGTCGGTCTCGAATCCGACCGTCGGCGGCTCCGGCGCCAGACGCTGCGGGAAGATCGCCCGGACCGGCGCCGATAGCAGGCTCGCCCGCGACCCGTTGGTCACGCTGGCGATGCGGTACCAGTACACCACGCCGGGATCAGCGGCCGGCGTCTCGTCGATCAGCCGAATCTCGGGCCGTTGGCCGTCGCCGATCAGCTCACGGCTGAGCTTGGCATTCTTCGCCAGGACCGAATCGGGGCCGAAGGCCGGCTTGTCGGCATCGCACTGAGCGCCGGCGGCAAGCTGACCCGCGGCGATCAGCCGACGCTCGTCGGTGTCGCTGTAACCGTCACCGTCGGAATCCTTGAAGGCCGACGCCTGCTCGAAGGTCTCGAAGCGATAGACGCGGTAGTCCGCGACATCCACTGACACCGCGCGCCGTGGATCGGTGTTGCAGTTCGCGGTGGGACCAACGATCTCCAGCCGGTTGGTCTGCCGCGCTTCCAGCGGATTGCAGATCTGGTCACCGCCGAGGAAGGTTTCGACAAAGCTGTCGTAGGTGATGTCGTCCCAGGCCAGTTCCATGTGGCCGGGGGCGGCGCCGGTGTCGGCGTAGGCACGCACGTCCCAGGGCGCTGGCGGCCGGGCCAGATCGTCGACCAGCACGATGGCGCCCGAGGTCGGTCCGTACTGACCGGCGAAATCACGGGCCACCAGGTAGTAGGCGCGGCGATCACCGGCGCGCACGTCGGCGGCCAGCAGCTCGTCCTGGGTTTCCAGGAACACCGGCTCGTCACCCTGGGCGCCATCGATGGTCAGCAGCACCTCGTTGACCTTCTCCAGCCCGTCGAAGCGCACGGTGCCGGTGCTGTCATGCCCGCGACCGGCCGCCTCCGTCGCCAGCGAGCGAACCGGTGCATCGGTCATCGACGCCGGTACGTTGTCCGTGCTGCGGTAGAGGTCGTAACCGGCGATGAACACGTTGGAGGCCAGCGCATCGGCGGCGCTGGTCGACGACGGCGCGCGCCAGCTCAGCGCCACGCTGTGATGATCGCGCTGATGCTCCAGCGCATCGCAACTCCCCTGCTCCACCTGACGGAAATCGCGGGCGGGCAGCACCTGCCCCGGTGTCGTCGTATCCACGGTCACCCGACCAACCCGCGCCTCGCGCCCGTCGACATGCCGCGCCCTCAGCTCGTAGTCATGGCTGCGCGCGGTGATCTCGGTGTTGACAAAGGCGCGATACCGGGCACGGGCGATGTTGATGTCGGCCCGGGAGGCCAGACTCGCGTAGGTGATGTCGGCAGCCAGCCGCGCGGCCAGCGCAGCCGGAAAGTCGGAGGCGTCGAAATCGTCGACCGCGTCATCCTGCAAGGCCAGCTTCTTCAGCGCGGTCAGCGATTCCAGCCGGCGGCGCTCCTGGCTCGGCGCGGCGTACATCGCCTCGATCTCGTCGGCCGGCATCACCCCGATGGCCGGGAAATCCGCGAGCGGCGAGCCGTCCTTGTAGAGCACGAAACCGGCGATGTCTGCCGGCAGCTGGCCCTCGATGACATCCCAGCGCAGATACACCACGGGCTGGCCCTGCCCCGTGGATGACAACGAACCGGCCGGCGCCATCTCCCCCACAAAGTAGAAGGTGCCGGACGACACGG
>NZ_CAXFCL010000314.1:0-4472 GCF_964000955.1 uncultured Abyssibacter sp. | reverse complement strand
GGGAGGAGCGGCTGACGGTGCTGGACGGGCTGGCGCCGGATTTACCGACGGACAAGCCGCGGTACCTGATGGGTGTCGGTACGCCCAGAGACCTGATCGAAGCCATCGACCGTGGCGTGGACATGTTCGATTGCGTGATGCCGACACGTAACGCCCGCAATGGCCATTTGTTCACCAGTGATGGTGTCGTGCGCATCCGCAATGCGAAGCATCGCGAGGATCCCGCACCGCTGGACGCCAGCTGTTCCTGCTACACCTGCCGGAATTACTCGCGCGCCTATCTCTACCACCTGCATCGCTGCAACGAGATTCTTGGCGCGAGGCTGAACACCATCCACAACCTCCACCACTACCTGGATCTGATGCGGCACGCGCGCGAGGCCATCGAGCAGGGCCGATGGGCCGCGTTCCGGGATGCGATGCTGCGCCGCTACGCGACTCCGCCCGGTGCGTGATTGCTAGGGAAACCCGGCCCGTTCCATTCGGATTGCGCCTGATTACAGGCCATGCAGCGTTGCTCGTCGTTCATTTGGAATAACCAAACTTCGCTCCTCGCGCCTTGCATGGCCTGTATTCAGGCAGCAACTTGGCGGTGGGAATAAATCGGTGTTTCCCTAGGTGCCGAGCAGCGCCTGCATTGCATCGACATGGCGGGCCAGCGCCTGCGTGCCGGTCTCGGTCAGCGCGTACCAGGTCACCGGTTTCCTAGCCTCGAAGGTCTTTTCGGCCGAGATGTAACCGGCGTCCTCCAGCTTGCGCAACTGCGCGCCGAGACTCCCGTCGGTTTGGTCCAGCAGGGTCTTGAAGCGGGTGAAATTGATCCGGTCCTGCTTGCGCAGCAGCACGCAGATCGCCAGCCGGATTCGATGTTCCAGCAGTCGATCTAGGTCCGCGAGGGCCTCCGGGTTCATGCGTCCGCGCGGCTGCGAACGGCGGCGATGAGCAGGCTGACGCACATCAGGATGCCGGTTGCCGTCCAGGTGTAGGGCGGTGCGACCAGTACCAGAACGACATAGCCGATCGCCAAAATGGCCGCCGGCACGACCAGCATCCGATCCAGGTGGGTTGCGGCCAGTCCGTAGACAAGCGCGGCGATCAGGAGGAAATTGCTGCTGAGCCAGGCGATCGGCATGCCGTTGATCGCTGGCAGCATCGCAAGAAAGAACGCGATCGCGGCCAGGCCCCAATGCCAGCCGTATCGCGCCGCGAGCGCCTGGTTGGTCGCACCCTCGCGGCGGCTGGCGCGATGTCCCAGCGCGAAGCTGAGCAGGCCGCCGACGGGGCCCGCAATGCCCCAGAACAGCCCGGTCACCTGCGGCCGGATGTCGGGCAGGGAAAATCCGATCAGCGTGATCACCGCCCACAGGACGTAGATTGCCGGGACGCCGCGGTCGAAGTTTGCTTTCCGGACGACATTGGCGACATAGGCGAGATCGTCCTTGGTGGTGGCTTGATGTTGCATGGTTGTCTTCGAGTTCTCTGAAATTCAGAGTAGATGATGCCTTCCAAGCCTGCGCTTGTAAAGTGCTTTCATTTTGAAAGTTGAGTGTGCCCGGGCGGTGGCACAATCGCGAGATGGGAGACGAAACAATGCAGATCGCGCTATCGGCGGCAGAGGTCGAGCGGCTGTTGCACGCCGGGTTGCCGGGCGCGAGTCACCTCAAGGTGGTTGCGCTGGAGCCGGGGGCGGTGACCGTGCGGATGCCGGTGAATGACCTGATGGTCCGGCCGGGCGGGACGTTGTCCGGCCCATCGATGTTCGCGGCGGCGGATGCGGCGATGTACGCGGTGATTCTCGGGCATCTCGGCGCGGAACTGCTGGCCGTGACGACCGATACCAATATCCACTTTCTGCGCCGGCCCGCGATGCAGGATATCGAGGCGCGTGCGCGAATTCTGAAGCTGGGGCGGCGCCTGATCATCTGCGCCGTCGACATCCATACCGTGGATGACCCGGAACCGGTGGCGGTCGCCACCGGAACCTATTCGGTGCCGCCCAGGCCGGTGATTCCCGGGCCCTAGGCGGTTTTCGCGAGCGGGTTAGCCGCGTTCGAGATTGCGGAACGCGCGGTTCAGTTCCAGATCCTTGGACGACAGATAGGCTTCCAGCCCGCGCAGCTTGCGCTCCAGATGGTCGAAGTCGTCCTCGACGTCATGCAGGTTCGGTGTGTACCCGTCGTCGTCGAAGGCCTCGCTCTCCATCGGGTCGTCGACCGGAATGTCGCGAACGCCCGCCTTGGGTTTCCGTGGCAGCAGGCAGGCCGCGACGATATACGCGATGAACACCGGCCAGGACAGGAAGATCAGGCCCAGCACCATGATGATCCGGACGACCTTGCGATCAACGTCGAAGTAGGTCGCCAGGCCGGCGCAGACGCCGGCGATCCAGCCGTTGTCCGGGTCGCGGTGCAGATTGAGTGAGCGGGTGCGTTTCATGATTTGTGTCTCCAGCCGGGGACTTCGGCATCGAGGATGGCTTCCAGGGCCTCCAGGCGATGACGCATGCGGCGTGCGGACTGCTCGAGTTGCCGGATTTTGGCGTCCTGGTCCTCCGAGCTGACCGGTTTGTGCCGCTTCCAGATCGTGATGTAGTGGAACGCGATCCAGATCGGCGCAACGACGACCAGCAGGATGACGAGCAGTGGAAAGAGTTCGTCCATCGGACTCCCTAGCCTTTCATGGATGATGGATTAGTCAGAAGGGGTGTCCGGCGTGCGAACACGGGCCTTCAACGCCGCCAGCTCCTCTTCAACCTGCTCCGAACTTTCCAGCTCGGCAAATTCGTCCTTCAGGTTCTGGCGACCCAGATCATACGATTCCGCTTCGGCTTCTAGCGAGTCGATGCGGCGCTCGTAGGCTTCGAACTGCGCCATGGCGTCGTCGATCTTCTCGCTGTTGACCTGCTGCTGCACGCGAACCCGCGCCGTGGCCGACCGCTTGCGCATGACGATGGTCTTCTGACGCGCCTTGGCGTCGGCCAGTTTGCTCTTGAGCTTGGCGATGTCGGCATCGAGCTTTTCCTGCTCGGCTTCCAGCGCGTTCAGCTCTTCGCTGATCTCGCTTTGCACGTCGACAATCCGCTGCTTCGCCAGCAGCGCGGCGCGCGCCAGATCATCACGATCATGTCGCAATGCCAGTTCGGCCTTGCGCTCCCATTCCGCGGCGTCGCGGTTCAGGGCGTTGCGCTTGCGCTCCAGCGTCTTCTTGCGGGCGATGGTGCGCACGGAGGTCGAACGGACCTCCACCAGCGTGTCTTCCATTTCCTGAATGATCAGCCGGACCAGCTTTTCCGGGTCTTCGGCCTTGTCCAGCATGGCGTGCATGTTGGAGTTGATGATGTCGGACAGTCGTGAGTAGATTCCCATGGTCGGCTCCAGGTCGATGGTGAATACGGGTCTGCCTTAGTCGGCTTTCTTCGGCGTGGGCTGCTCGACGGTGACGACGTCACGTGTCGGTTCCGGCAGTACCGGCCGAAGAATGCGGAAGGCTTCGTCCTTGATGTGCTCGAGGGCGCGGTTGCCCTGCGACGCGATGGCATGCGACGTCGCCGCGTGAATGGCCTCGCGCACGTTCGGTGCGGCGTGAGCGTTCGAGGAAAGGCTGGCGGCAACAACGGCGGCGATGGCGATAGTGCGGATCATGTCGTAACTCCCTGTGGCGGTGTTTTGCTTACACCCTCTCTATTCCAACACCTGTGCCAGTTTTTTATTTTGTCATAACTATCTGATAATAAAGGAAATTATAGTTTCTCCGCTGTCTCGCCCGTTGCTCTTCGTGGTGTTTTGAACCAGGATTCGGTGAAATTCGCCAGGTTGGTAGCGCATGGATCGAGAAGCAGACTCCCTGATCGGTGAATCCGAGGCGTTTCTCGATTTGCTCGAGCGTCTTTCGCAGGTGGCGCCTCTGGCGAAGCCGGTGCTGGTCATCGGCGAACGGGGCACCGGCAAGGAGCTGGTGGCCGCGCGGCTCCACTATCTGTCGGAGCGCTGGGACCGGCCGTTCATCAAGCTCAACTGCGCCGCAATCAATGAGGAGTTGCTGGAGTCCGAGATGTTCGGACACATCGCCGGTGCCTATACCGGTGCCAGCAAATCCAGGGCGGGGCGCTTCGAGACCGCGGATGGCGGCACGTTGTTTCTCGACGAGCTGGCTTCGATGTCGCTGCGGCTGCAGGAGAAACTGTTGCGCGTGGTCGAATACGGCGAGTTCGAACGGGTCGGGTCCAACGAAACGCGAGAGGTCGATGTCCGCATCGTCGGCGCCGCCAACGTCGATCTACCCGCGCTGGCGTCAGAGGGCCGGTTTCGCGAGGACTTGCTCGATCGCCTGTCGTTCGACGTGCTGACGCTCCCCCCGCTGCGCTACCGGCAGGAGGACATTCTTCCGCTCGCGGAGCATTTCGCCCGGGGCATGGTGAAGCAGCTGCGGCAGGAGTTCTTCGCGGGATTCACGGGTGGCGCCGCGGCGACACT
>NZ_CAXFCL010000313.1:0-3329 GCF_964000955.1 uncultured Abyssibacter sp. | reverse complement strand
CAGTGAACGGCTGACCTCGTAAGAAAAGTCGACGTGGCCCGGCGTATCGATGAGGTTGAGGATATAATCCTCGCCATCCTTGGCTTTATACTTCAGCCTGACGGTCTGCGCCTTGATGGTGATGCCGCGCTCGCGCTCGATATCCATCGAATCCAGCACCTGTGCGGCCATTTCCCGCTCGGTGAGGCCGCCACAGATCTGGATGAACCGGTCAGCCAGCGTGGACTTGCCGTGATCGATATGGGCGATGATCGAGAAATTGCGAATTCGGGACTGCATCAGGGCCTGTTCAGACTAAACGGCGGCGCCGCGTCAGCTTTTCCCCTGGAACAAGCCGCGGCAGAACGCACAAAGCGCGCGAGTATACCGGCTAGGGTGACCGCGCGGACGAGGCATCCCGACCTTGAAGCCAGTGACGCACGGCGGCGACATCCAGCTGGTGGCGACACAACTCCTCACCCGATTCGGTGGTCAGCACGGGCACATCCCAGCCGTAGCGCTCCGTCCATTCCGGGCAGGCATCCACATCCCTGCGCTCAACCGAGATCGCATCCCCGAAGTGACTGTCCAGCGCATCGTCCATGTCATGACAGAGGGAACAGCGTTGGCGCGCATACTGCACAAGACGGGCTGGCGTCATCCGGGCACATCGAGCGCGAGAAACAGGGACGAGCCACGCCGCTGAATCAGCAGCGGTACCGACTCCGACCCGCGCGCGGCCTGCAAGACATTCCGGAAATCACCGACATCGCCAATGGGCTGTTGTGCGACGGACACGATCACGTCCCCGGGCATCAGCCCGGCGATGCCCGACGCGCTGCCCGGCCGCACCTCGGTCACCAGGACACCGCCCTGATCGACTCCCAGCTGCGCCCTCTGGCTGCGCGTCAGCGCGGTGACGCTGATCCCGAGCTCGAAGGCGGCGGGACGAGCCCGCTGATCGGCATCGGGCGGATTGAGGCTCGCACGCTCGTCGGTCTCCAGCGCGCCGATGCGCACCGTGATCTTCAACCGTTCGCCATCGCGCAGCACCCGCAAGGGAATGCGTGCACCCGGCTCGGCGCGCCCCACCATGTGCGGCAACGAACGGGACGTGCCGACATCGCGGTCACCGAACTGCAGGATCACGTCGCCCACCTGCAAACCCGCTTCGGAGGCCGGGCTGTTGGGCACCACGCGAGAAACCAGCGCGCCTTCAGGGCGTCGCATGCCGAACGAACGCGCCAATGCCCGATCGACTTCCTGGACGACAACGCCCAGCCAGCCGCGGACGACGATGCCGGTTTCGCGAAGCTGGTTGGCTACCCGCATCGCGTCATCCACCGGGATGGCGAAGGACACGCCCTGATAACCGCCGGAGTCGGAGTAGATCTGCGAATTGACGCCGACAACCTCCCCGTCGAGATTGAACAGCGGCCCGCCACTGTTGCCGGGATTGATGGCGACATCCGTCTGGATGAACGGCACATACTGTTCGGTGGCCAGACTGCGGTTCTTGGCCGAGACGATGCCTGCGGTGACCGAGTAATCGAAGCCGAACGGCGACCCGATGGCCAGCACCCATTCGCCGACCTTGAGATCGTCCGCCGAGCCGATGTCCGCGGTGGGCAGGCCCTTGGCGTCAATCTTGATCAGCGCCAGATCGCTGCGCTGGTCGGTACCGACCAGTCGCGCGACGAGCTGCCGGCGATCCGACAGCCGGACGACGATCTCGTCGGCGCCCGCGACCACGTGATAATTCGTCAGGATGAAGCCGTCTTCGGAAATGATGAAACCGGATCCCAGCGACTGCGCGCCCGGCTGCGGCGCCTGATCCTGACCCGGGTTCAGGCCGAAGAAGCGCTCGAACCAGTTGTCCCCGGAGCTGGTCTCGCCATCGACCAGCACCGCGGCGGTGCTGATGTTCACGACCACGGGGCTCAGATCGCCCACCAGGCCGGTGAAATCCGGCAATCCGCGGGTGCAGGCGGCGGTCAGCAGTATCGCCGGCAGCACGACCAGCGCCCGCCAGCAACGAAATGACTTGGGTTTCATGTCCCCGATCGTTCGGCTTCGCAGAATCCCGAAGTCTCTCCGTTTGCGCGCCGCAACACAACGGGGCGGTAGCGGTCGGCCCATCCCGGCTGACCGGAGCGTCGCGCAACCCAGCCGAATCCGGCGAGCAACCCGCAAATACCGGCAACCGCGACCAGCCCGTCAGCGGCGTCGAGCAGCAGGTGCGCTGACAGCGATGCCAGCAGCATCAGGCCCAGCGGAAGCAGATAGATCAGGAGCGACGCACTGACCAGTGCGTCGTCGCGCAGACCCAGCACGACGGTATCGCCCGCGGCCAGACCCTCGCCGCTGACATTCCCGGCCATGACCACCGGCTGCCCCCGTCGTTCGGTCAGGCGTCCCAGCACGCCGCCTCCGCAACCACGCCCCTCGGCGCAGCGCGCGCACCCTGCCCGGGTCGGCGTGGTGACGAGGACGCCACGGTCGCTGCATTCAACGACGACTGCGCGTTCCTCGATCACGGCTCAGGGCTGGGTGCGGTTCAGACGATTGCCGATCTGCTCGACGGTCTGCGCCGGCACCTCGCCGACAACGGCGACGTGATAGTCACCCACCATCCGGCCGTAGGCATGAACGGCGCCGATGCTGGAGACGCCGCGAAACACCTTGGTCGGCAGCTTGTTCTCGGCCGCGAACACCGACACGGTGGCCAGTCCATCGGTAATCAGCAGGTGGCTGACCGGCGTTGATGCGCCCGGAAACAACCGGGTGCTCTGCCCGACAACCTTGAAGCCCGGCGGCAACTCGGTGATCTCCCATCCGCCGTCCGACGCCTCGACCTCGGCGCCTCCGGCAGCTTCGCTGCGATGACGAATCTCCCGGAACCCGGAAGCGTCGATCGCGGGCACGAACGCCTGGTCGGGAATGGCTTCCGGATAGCTCACCGCGGTGAAGAGAAACTGCTCCAACGCATCGCCCTGTCCGTTCACCAGCGCGATACGCAGCGGCACGCTGGTCTGGACGTCGATGCAAAGCTGATAACCGAAACGGAATTCATCCCGCGGCTTGAGCGCAATGCCCTGACAGGCACGATCGGCAACGCGGTTCACGACGCCACGGGAAAAGTCGTAATGGGTGCTGAGCGTTTCCAGACCAACCGTGGACACCTTGGGCAGCAAGGCGCTCTGGCCACGCTCGTCCACCATCACGGCGCGCTCGCGCGGCAGCAGGCAACGCACTTCACCACCGCGGCGGATGATCTCCCGCGCATCGCCGGTGAGCGAGATCAGGCGCTCGTCTTCCTGCCCTTCCGAAAAGCGGTGCACGACGCGCAT
>NZ_CAXFCL010000312.1:0-9979 GCF_964000955.1 uncultured Abyssibacter sp. | reverse complement strand
GTCTGGCGTTCCCGAGGCTCTACGGCTGGTGGCCGCGCCTGCCGTGGCGGACGGTGGTCCGCCTCTGGAGCCGCATCGCTCACTGGCATGAGCGCGTCTTCGTCATGGGCCGCCGGGCGACCGGCGGCTTTGCCGGGGCGCTGTCGGTCCTGAGCCACGTCCACCGGCGCGAGCACATCCTGCTCGGACGAGCCAGTGCTCTGGGCATCGGCTTGCAGCAGCCGGTCGGGATCAAGGCGCAGCGTCATTTGTTCATGTACGCGATGACGGGAGCGGGCAAGACGACCAGCCTGATTTCGATTTTGTCCGAATGGCCCGGTAGCGCGCTGGTCATCGACCCGAAGGGCCAGATCACCCACGCCCTGAACCGGCATGACCGGCGTCGTCTCTGGGCCACCATCAAGCCCTACAGCAAGCACTCCGCCCGCTTCAATGTCTTCGACATTCTGGCCGAAGTCACCAAGAGTGAAGGGCCGGATGCGGCTGTGCTCTGGGCGCAGCGGATCGCCGAAGCGCTGGTCATCACCCCGCCGGGTTCCAAGCAGCCGTACTTCACGCAAACGGCGCAGGCGTATCTGGCGGGCCTGATCCTGTTCGTCTACCGCAACTGCCCGCGAGAACAGCAAGACCTGGGCACGGTGCGTGATCTGATCGTCTTCGGACTCCAGGTCTTCAACCCCGATGGCCGCGAGGATACGAACCGCGAAGAAGCCCAGAGCTTGTTGCAGCAAGCCATGGACGAGTGCTGCTCGAAATGGCCGGAGGGCCGGGTCATTGCCGGGGGCGCGGCGGGCCTGATCAGCGCTGCCGGAGAAACCGGCGGGAATGTGCGTTCAACCCTGCAACAGCAAACCGCTTGGCTCGACAGCCCGGCGGTGCGCCGCACCGTCTTGGGCAAGAGCACGTTCTCACTGTCCGACCTCAAATCCCGCGACGACCGCATCGTCACGCTCTGCGCGCCGGTGCTCTCGATCCGCGAAGAACTGGCCCCGTTTGCCCGCCTGCTGCTCAACATGACGGGTTACGTCTTCGAGGCACATACGACCAAGAGCAAGTATCCCTGCTTGTTGATTGCCGACGAGCTGCCGTCGCTCGGCTACAACGCTGCCTTCGAAACCATGCTTCCGGTCGCCCGTTCTTACGGGCTGCTGGTGCTGGGCGTCGCCCAGAACGTCGAGCTGATGAAGAAGACCTATCCCAACAGCTACGGCAGCTTCACGGGTGAGGCTGATGCCGTGTTGTGGATGGCGACCAACCACAACGACACCGCGCGGCTGCTCTCCGAGACGCTGGGCAACAAGACGCTGATCGAGATCGAGCGCGACCCGAAAGGTGAGCGCAAGCCCAAAAAACACTACCGGGACGTCAAGGTCATGGACCCCGATCAGGTGCGGCGCTTCCTCTCGCCCGAGAGCGGCCATCTGATCGTCACCCGCGCCGGGGGCCGCCCGATGAAGCTCAAGGTCGAACCGTGCTTCAAGGCGCTGCCCGTGTGGCGCTATGCCCCCGATCCCGACCACCGCGAATCCTGGCCGCGCCGCCTGAGTCGGGCGCTATTGGGCCGTCCTGGACCTGAACCCGTTCAGGCCGACGCGGGCGCGGACGCGCTTCACGATGAGGAAACCGTGAGGAATCCCGCTGTCCGGCTTTCGCACGATGACCAGCAGTAATTCCTTCCAGCACAGGAGCCATCCGATGAAACCCGACCCTGACAACTACCGCTATGAAGCGCCGCCGGAACTGGAGCGCCTCAGCGAGGAAGTCCGCGCCCTCGTGGTGCCGGGCCTGTCCTGCCTTGCGGGTGTGGCCCGTCGCATCCGCGAAGGCGTGCGCCTGGAGCTGCGCCGTCTGGAGCGTGAACGCGAGGAGGTGCTGATCGAAGGTCAGGCCGCCGCGACGTGCCTGCTGATCGCGGCAGGGCATGCGCCTGCCGAGCGCCCGAAGAGCTATTTCGAGCAACTCACCTGGGAGAGCCGTGATGAAGACGATTGAACATGCCGCGTTTTTGCATGAGGACATGGTGCGCTTTCAGATGGCACTGACGGTGGTGATGCGCCAGGCCGCCTCCGCGCCGTGGAAGTTGTTTGTCGCCGGTGTCTGCGCTGTCTGCGCGCTCCCGATCCCGTTCATCGACGCCGAGATTCTGTATCGCGTGTTTGATTACGTCGGCGGCGACGGGGCGATCTGGAATTCCTCGGTGATGGCGGCCAGCGGACTGGTGGCCTTTGCCGCCTACAAGCTGCTGGCGCACCAGCGGCCTGACAGTCCGATGATCCGGGCCGTGGAGAGGATCGTCGCCGGGGCTACGGTGCTCTACATGCTGGGCGTGGGCGCACTGGTGAGCCTGATCGTCTACGCGCGGGGCCTGAAGGAGCTCACCGTGCCTTCCGATCCGTGGACGAGTTTCACCGAAACGGCGACTGCCGATCCCGGCGCATGGGTGGACACGCTGATGAAGGACTTTGCCGGGCCGGTGTCGGGGGCCTTGTTCTCACTGGCCCTGGCCGGAATCACGGTGATGTCGATCTTCGTCATGGTGAAGCTGAGCGCACTGGCCGCCGAGAACTTCGAGCAGGGCCGCTCGCTGATCCGCACGGCCCGGCAGGCGTCTGCTGACTACAAGGCCGTTCGCTTCGCCCGCAGTCGCTACGCCGAGCTGGGGGATGCCATCACCGGGCTGCGCGGGCTGTGGACGCCGACCTTCATTGCCGAGCGCCTGACCGATGACGTGCTGGAGCGCATCGCCCGTGCGCTGCTGCCGCACAAGAAGATGCTCAAGCGTCTGGAGGTGGAAGCGTCATCGCCACTACAGACCGACACCCCGAATCTGGAGGCCGTGGCTTCCAGCATCGCCGCCATCGAGGCGGCGACCCGCCGCAAGGACGTCGAACGCGCCTTGCTGATTCCGACCGACCCGGAGACCTCATCATGATGAACCGCATTTTTCTGGCGGCAGCCTGCCTGTGCGCCCCACTGGTCAGCCACGCCGCCATCGCGACGTTTCTGAGCGATCTGTCCACCAGCATGCCGCTGCTGCGTGATCCGGCCTTTGCCGATGCCACGGCGAAGTATGTCGAAAGCCAAGTGGCCGGGATGCACCCCGGCGATGAACTGGTGTTCCGGACATTCGGGATGCCGGACGATCCCCGCAACCTCAAGACCCTGCGTATCAAGCTGGACGACCGGCAGAACAGCCCGGCACTGGCCGCCGGGAAGGCCGGAAAGCTGATCGCGGGCCTGCAAAGCCTGCGTGACGCCGGTCAAGGCGGGACCCAGCTTGTGGGCTGGCTCCAGACCTACGGCCCGTCGCTGAACTGCCGGGATGGCGATCACCTGTATGTGCTGACCGATGCCATCGAGTCCTCCCCGCAGACGGACGCGAGCGCGCTGCTCGGCGGCAAGGCGGCGCTACCCAGGATCAAGCTCGATCTTGAAGGCTGCCGGGTCACCTTCTACGGGCTGGGGGCGCTACGCCCCGGTTCTCAGGTGCAGGCGCTGCGCCGAGCCTGGACGGAGTGGATGGAGCCGACCGGGGCCGCATTCACGGCCATCACCCCGTAGGCCGCGCCGATGGTCACCCAGGACATGCTGGAGCGGCTGCGGGCCGAACGCCGGACCCCGCAGCCCGCTCCGGCCCCGTCGATGGACCCGGGCATCCAGCGCAGTGCTGACGCCTATGCCGATCACTTGCGCGAGCAGCACATCACGCTCGGCGAGCAAAAGATGCGCTTGGCGCTGTGCAAGCTCCGGGCGGACCGGGCGCAGGCCGTGCTCGATGGTTACGCCCAATCCCAATTCAACCAACAGACCCAGGAGGTCAAACCATGAGCGATCAAGCACAAACCCCGCAGGCCGCCCCGACCACGGGCGGAGCCACGCAGTCGGACGATCCCAACAGCCCGACGCACTTTGCCTACACCGTGAGGCAGGACCGCAACGGGCAAAACCACTGGACCAGGCTCGGGGCCGGATGGCCCGACGTGGATGGGGGCTTCTCGATCCAGCTCGATGCCACGCCCGTCGATGGCCGGATCAGTCTGCGCCCGCGCGAAGCGCTGGAGCGCATGCGCGCTGAACGCCAGCGTCAGCCGTCCGCCTCCCCGCAGCAAGACCCCACCATCAAACCCTGACCATGAAGGAGGTCACGCCATGAGTGAAGCAGCCCCAACCCCAACCACATCCACCAAACCGACCCACAACACCTATGCGGTGACGCTCGGACCCGACGGTCAGGAGTATTCCCGCTATGTCGGTCCGGCCTGGAAGAAGGAGACCGGCCTGTCGATCTGGATACCCGAGGATGTTGAAGTCACGGACGACACCCGCCTTGCCGTACGCGCCCGCAAGCGTCCGACCGGCGAATGATCCGTGAGCCTTACCTGCCGCCCAATCCGGGCGGTAGGCGGTTTTGAAACAGTTGAGAGCGATCAACTGTTTTTTAGATAAATAGGAATTTAATCCTTGTCAAAAACAGGATTAAGGTTTATCAAAGTTCTTGCTTTGTTCTTTTAATGGAAAGGAGGAAAGAGCAAACCAAGAAACGAAAAGAAAGGACATCACCGCCATGAGCCCAGACGACCCCGACACCCTGAGAGCGCCGGAGCGGGCGATCTACGAACCGCCAACGCTTGATCCCGAGCAATACCGCGCATCCTTGGCGGAATTCAAGATGACCAAGGAGCAGCAAGACGAACTGCTCGCCGTGCTCTGGAACATCATGCGCACCTTTGTCGAACTCGGCTGGGGCCTTGATTCTGTCAACAGCATATTTTCTGAAATGGCACAAAACGCTGTGCTGGATTCTGAAAACACGCTAGAACAAAACCATCCAACCAGAGAAAGAAAGCGAGGTGAGCCATGACTCATCTTAATCAGCAAAAGGCTGTCATTTATTGCCGTGTCTCGACCAAGCGTCAAAGTGAGGAGGGGGACGGTCTGGACTCTCAGGAAACCCGCTGCCGCGAGTATGCGAAGGCCAACAATCTCGCCGTGGCAGAGGTCTTCAAGGACATCAAGTCCGGCTACAGCATTCACCGCCCGGCCATGCAGGAGATGCTGCGGTTTCTGCGCCAGTCTCGGCGCGAAGAAATGACGGTGATCATCGAAGACATCAGTCGTCTGGCGCGCGGTATGCGGGCCCACATGGTCTTGCGCGACGCCCTTGATCGCACCGGAGCGGAGTTGCGTTCTCCCAACATCCGGTTTGGCGAAGACGCCGACAGCGAGTTCTTCGAGTATCTGATGGCGAATGTCGCTTCGTATCACCGTCGCAAGAACGGCGAGCAGGCGTCCAGCCGCAGTCGTGCCCGCCTGCTCAATGGTTACTACGTCAATCCGATCCCGCCGAGAGGCTACAAGTGGATCAAGGCCCCATCCGGCGGCGGCAAGATCATCGTCCGCAACGAGCCGCTGGCGAGCATCATTACCGAAGCGCTGGAGGGTTTTGCCTCCGGTCGCTTTCAGACCAAGGCGGAAGTCAAACGCTTCTTAGAGCAGCAACCGGAGTTCCCGCGCAACTATCGGGGCGAGGTGACCCATCAAGAGGTGCAGCGCATCTTGTCACGGGTGGTGTATGCCGGATACATCGAATGCGAAGCCAGAGACGTGTCACGGCGCATGGGCAAGCACCCTGCCTTGGTCAGCTTCGAGACCCACCAGAAGATCATGCAGCGCCTGCAAGACGGCGCGTACGTTCCGGCGCGCAAGAACCTCAATGAGGATTTCCCGCTGCGCGGGTTTGTGGCCTGCGGGGATTGCGGCAAGCCGCTGACGGCCTGCTGGAGCAAAGGCCGGAACACGGCCTATCCCTATTACTACTGTGTCACGAAAGGCTGCGAGAGCCGCAGCAAGTCGATCCGGCGTGATGTGATCGAGGGAGAGTTCAAGGAGCTGGTGAAATCCTTGCAGCCATCCAAAGCTATGTTCGCCACTGCCGTATCGATGTTTGAGACCTTGTGGAACCATCGGCGCGATTGGCAGACCGCTCGCCGGTCGCACCTGGACGCGCGTCTGCGCGAACTGGATCGCGAGACGGACAAGCTGGTCAAGCGGATTGTCGAGGTTGAGTCCTCAACCGTCGTCTCAGCGCTGGAGCAACGCATCAAGGCCGTGGATGCCGAGAAGATTGTTGTGCGCGAGAAGGCGGCGAAGGTGGCGCTTCCGAAGCGTCCCTTCGACCAGGCACTTCGAACCGCGCTGGCGTTTCTCGCAAGCCCTTGTGATCTCTGGGATTCCGAGCGTTTCGAGCACAAGCGAGCGCTGTTGAAACTGGCTTTTGCCGAGCGTTTGCAATATGTGCGAAACCAGGGGTTTCGAACCGCTGAAATCGCCTTTCCATTCAAGGCGTTAGCCTGCCCGCAGGCAGGCTCTGTGAAATTGGCGGAGAGGGTGGGATTCGAACCCACGTGGGGCGTTCGCCCCCAACCGATTTCGAATCGGTGCCGTTATGACCGCTTCGGTACCTCTCCTGGACCTGTCGCGAGACGCTGGTCCCTGACACGACAGGGCGCGCATTCTACCGTCTCCGCCAGGAAACGCGAGTGCGGGATGACGGCGGCGCACGGCAGTGGGATCATGAACGCAGAGGAAGACAGGACCCGCGTGAACTTGGCCATCAATCGCTGGACCCGCTGGAGCAGCCTGCTGCTGGTGCTCGTGATCACGCTCGGAACCGCGGTCACCTGCTCGACGCCGGGCACGGAACTGGACGCGATGAAGGTCCGGGGCACGTTGCGGGTCGCCACCATCAACCGCGCGACGACCTACTTTGTCGATGCCGAAGGCGACCCTGCGGGCTTCGATCACGACCTCGCCGTGCTCCTCGCCGAGGACCTGGGCCTGGAACTCGAGCTGCAGGTCTACGATTTCGAGGCCGACGCCCTGGCCGCGGTGGCGCAGGGCGAAGCGGAGATCGCCGCGACGGGCTCCATCGCCACGGGCGCGCGTCGTGCGCGGTTTCGTTATGGCCCGACGCTGCGCAAGGTCACACCACAAGTGGTTTACCGCCGTGGATCGCTGCGCCCGCGACAGGTGGCGGATCTGCGTGACCCGCTACGGATCGCCGCCGACTCACCGCTGAATGACGTGGCCGAGCGCCTGGCCGCATCACATCCCGAACTGGAATGGACCTCGGTTCCGAACGCGGACGACGACACCCTGCTCTACCAGGTCGCCGAGGGCGAGTACCCGGTAGCCGCGGCCGGTTCGGACGTGATCTCGATCAGCCGACGCTTTTATCCCCGCCTCACGGTGGCGTTTGATCTGGACGAGGCGATGCCGGTCGCCTGGGCATTTCAGCGAGGGGAGGATCATTCGCTTTACAACGCGGTGGTCCAGTTCATCGTCAGCCTCAAGGCATCCCGCGAACTGGACCGGATTCGAGATCGCTATTTCGGGCAGCTGGGACGCCTGGACTACGTCGGCAGCCGCGAGTTCTCACGCGACGTGGACCGTCTGCTTCCCCGCTATCGCCCACATTTCGAACAGGCGGCCAGCGAGAACGGGCTGGACTGGCGCCTGCTCGCCGCCGTGGGGTATCAGGAATCGCACTGGGAAATGAATGCCCGCAGCCCGACCGGGGTCCGCGGCATCATGATGCTGACGCGTGACACGGCGAAGCACCTGAAGATCGCGAATCGAAACGATCCCAAGCAGAGCATCTTCGGAGGTGCCCGCTACCTGCGCCAGCAGATCGATCGCATGCCTCCGAGCGTGACCGAGCCGGACCGGACCTGGATGGCCCTGGCCGCCTACAACCTGGGTCGCGGCCATCTGCTGGATGCGCGCGACATCACGGCCGAGCTGGGCGGCGACCCGGACCGCTGGGTGGACGTGCGCGCATCCCTGCCGTTGCTGACCCAGGCGAAATGGCATTCGCAAACGAAATACGGCTACGCGCGCGGACACGAGGCGGTGAACTACGTGGGCAACATCCGCACGTACTACGACATCCTCACCTGGATCACCGGTGCGGAGACAGCCGACGATGCTCCAGCGGAGGAACGTCCGCAGAAACCACCCGCGGTGCGCGAACAGGATCCAAGCACCCGTGCGCTGGACCTGGAATCGCCCATCCTGTGAGCGTGGTGATGCGACGCCAACGCCTTCGTCATCACCGCCTGCGCGCCGAACTCACGTTATAGTCCTGAGCTGAACGCACGCCGAGATTCCCGCATGAAACGCACCTGGCTCCTGCTGGCCGCACTGGCGCCTGCCGGCCTGATGGCCGCCGCACCTGTCGGCCTGGATTCGACCCTGCCATTGGCCCGTGTCGAGACAATCAACCCGATCGTGCTCGAACGCCAGGCCGCGCTGGCGCCGCCGGCGCCACGCACGCCCCTGCAGATCGCCCGCGCCGTCGAATTTCGCACCGACAGTGAACAGGCGGGGCTGTGGGAGGCGCTCCCGACGCAGCGTCGCGTCTGGCGCGCGGTGATTCACGCCGAGGAGGCGGCATCCGTCGGCGTCACCCTGCAGGCCTCCGCCGCACTGGAAACCGCGGACGTTCATGTGTACTCGCCCGACGGGCGTCGATCGCATGCGTTGAAGGCCCGCGATGGGCGGATGCAAAGCCCGCTGGTAGGCGGCGATACGCTGGTGCTGGAGGTCGTGGCGGACGCCCGAAAGGCGCAGCCGCTGATCCGGATTACCCGGATCGACTACGGCTTCATGGACCCGGCAACCGGTGAGTCATCGCACAAGTCGGGCGCCTGCAACATCGACACCGTCTGTCCCGAGGGCGATGCCTGGGAAAACGAGATCCGCTCCGTCGCCCGTTACACCTTCGGCGGCGTGCTGGGCACGTTCCTGTGCACCGGTACCCTGGTGAACAACTCGGCCCGTGACCAGCGGCCGCTGTTTCTCACCGCCAATCACTGCGTCAGCACCAACAACGCCGCCGGCAGCATGACGCTGTACTGGAACTACGAGACCAGCACCTGCGGCGGCACGCCGGATGGCAGCCTGGACCAGAGCCAGTCCGGCGCCACGCTGCTCGCGACGAATGCCGATTCCGACTTCACGCTGGTCGAGCTGGACGAGACACCCTCTGCCGCGTTCGACGTGTTCTACGCGGGCTGGGACGCCTCCGGCGCCGTTCCCTGCGGCGTGGCCACCGTCCATCATCCGGCGGGCGACGAAAAGCGCATCAGTTTCGAATACGCCTCCCTGCTCCAGACCGACTACAGCAACAATACCCAGGACACCAGCGCCGAGTACTGGCGCGTGGAGGACTGGGATCTGGGCACCACCGAAGGCGGATCGTCAGGCGCCGGGCTCTGGGACGAATCGCATCGGATTGTCGGCCAGCTGTCCGGCGGCGGCGCGGCCTGTGGCAACGACGAACCGGACTGGTACGGTCGGTTCAGCGACAACTGGGATAACGGCTCGGACGCCAACAGCCTGCGCCCCCATCTGGACCCGGCCAACACCGGTGGTCTGACGCTGAACGGCCTGGACCCCGACAACCCGGGTGTCATCGTCACCGATTTCACCACGCTGTGCGGCGGCATGTCCGATGACGGCGGGGACGACGGAGGCGATGATGGTGGCGACGACGGCGGTGGTGATTCCGGCGGCGACGACAACGGTGGCGGCACAGGCGGCGGAATCGGCAGTGATTCCAGCGGCGCGCTGCACTGGGCTTTGCTGCTGCCCTTGCTGCTCGCCGGACTGCGCCGGCGATCAGGCCGCTAAAGCCATAAAAAAAGGCCCGCTTTCGGCGGGCCTTTTTCGTTCCTGCGGCGACGGCTTACTTGGAGATGCCGTAACGCTGGCGGAACTTGTCGATCTTTCCGGTGGTGTCCGCGGTGGACTGCTTGCCGGTGAAGAACGGGTGCGACTTGCTGGACACGTCCAGCTTGATCAGCGGGTATTCGTTACCGTCTTCCCAGGCAATGGTTTCCTTGGAGGTCGCGGTGGACCGGCACAGGAAGGCGAAGTCGCTGGAGGTGTCCTTGAACACGACCGGGCGATAGTTCGG
>NZ_CAXFCL010000311.1:0-42218 GCF_964000955.1 uncultured Abyssibacter sp. | reverse complement strand
CGACACCGGCCACATCCACTGACGCGGCCGCGTTGCGCAGGTGCATTTCGCCGCCGATCTCGGGAGCGCCGAGACGACCGGCCAGCCGCATGTCGGCATCGAACCGGCCGGTCACGTCAGTCAACGCATCCAGGATCAACGCGATGAAGTCGAGATTGGTGAGCTCCGCGGTCAGACGCCCCTCCAGGGGCCGCTCAACCAGTGGTCCCTGGCCTTGCAGCGTGGCGTCCAGCGCCAGACCCGCGGCGGGCTCATCCTCCAGCGGCAGACGAACGGTGAGGATCGTCTGTTCGCCTTCATTGGCGATGGTCAGCTCGCCCGGCGCGAAGGCGACATCCAGCGGATCGTCCGGCGAGCGGGTGCCGGCAAGTTCGATCGCCGATGTTCTGAGATCGGCGGTCACCGCTTCGCGCCCCTCACCCCGGGAGTAGGTCGCGTTGCCGCTGAGCGAACCGCTCAGTCGAGTGGCCGGCGGCAGCAGCGGCGTGAGATACGCCAGATCAAAGAATTCAATGTCGGTCTGCGCGCTCAGGCCCTGGTCATCGGACCCGGCACGCAGGCACAGGCGGCTGCGACGCCGGCTCATCGAGGGACGGCGCTTGACGTTGGGCTCCGCGGCAAGACAGGCATCGCCCACGGACCAGTCCGGTGCGTGGAACGACACCGGCGTCGGCGACTCCAGCGTCCAGGGCGGAAAGTCCACCGGATCGATGATCAGCCGGGTCAGGTCGCCGGTCCAGGCCAGACTGTCGAGATCGACCTGGCCGGACAGGCCCAGCGTCAGATCGCCCTCGGTGGTCTGGGTTTCCAGTTCCAGCGTCAGATCGTCCGCGCTGCCCCGGGTCTCCAGCACCAGCGTGCGAATACCCGTCGCCTCGATCTGCGCATCGGCCACCCGCGCGTCCAGCAGCAGGGTGCTGCCGTCAGCGATATTGATGTCGGCCTCGGCATCGATACCGGCCAGCGAGTAGCGCTGATAGCCAAGCGATTCACCCCGCAGGCTCGCGATTACGCGCGGTGTCCTGACGGGACCCTCGACGCGGCCGTCCGCTTTCAGGCTCCCGGTCAGGCCGGGGTAGAAATCGGCGAGATCCGGACTGCTGATGTCCCAGTCCACCGCCAGGCTGCTGGCGGATGCCTGGCCATCCACATGCAGTTCGGACTGGCCGGAGGCCAGCGTCAGCCGCTCGATGTCGGCGGTGTCGTTGGCATAGCGGAGCGCGGCGTCCAGCCGCAACGGCCGCTCGCGCAAGCGGCCTTCCACGGTCAGCGTCGGCACCCGGACGATCGGTGAGGCGCGCGTGCCCGCCAGCTGCAATGTGACATCGGCGTCGATCTCGCCGGGCCATTGTTCCAGCAGCAGGGACGGGTCCAGATCGCGGGCGGTCAACGTGGCTGATCCAGCGAGCTGCTGGCGCAGCGACAGGTCGGCCTCCCCGGTTATCGACCCACCCAGTGCCCGCAGCTGCAGCTGCCTCACGCGCACGGCATCCGGGCTGGCGGTGGCCGCGGCATCGACCTGCAGGGGCTGTTCGCGCAGCGAACCCTCGGCATGCAGGCGCGGTATCCGCACCTGGATCGTATCGTCGACCGTCCTGACTTCGAGTGCCGCGTTCGCGGCGATCTGTCCGGGCCATTGCGACAGCTGCTCGGACAGGGCCGACGGGTCCAGTGTGCGCGTGACCAGTTGCAGGTCGGCGGCCAGCGCGGGCTGCCAGCGCAGGCCGCCGGTCAGGCTGGTCTCCGAGCCGGCGACACCAATCCGCAGCGGCTTGAGCTCCACGCGTTCGGTACTGGCAATCCCCTCCAGATCGATGCGGATGGGCTTGAACTCCGTCGGGATCACGCGCGTGCCGCCGCGCAGACGCACGGCGTCGACAGGCCCCTTGCCGGTGAGCTGGCCGCCATCCACGCTGACCTGAACCGGACCGGCGGACTCCTCCAGCGGCCAGGCCAGGGCGTCCCAGCTCAGCGTGACATCGACCCGTTCGTCCTCGAGACCGCCGCTTGCGGCGACCGACACGGTGTCGCCACGTGAGCGCAACTGCGCCTGCAATTCACCGGCGAGTTCGGGCAGCGTGCCCACCACATCGATGCTGCCGCGCGGGGAACGCAGCATCGGATCGCCCTGTAACGGCCAGCGCAAAGCTGTCCAGTCACCGGTCAGTTTCACGGCGTAGCGGCCGAAGGCGCGATGGAAGTGCCCCGAGAGCCGGGCCTCCAGCGCGGCATCGACTTCGGCGAGTTTCAGTGACTGGACACGCAGGCCGCCACGTTCCAGCAGCACCAGCGTGCTGGCGCTGAGGTGTCCGGTCAGCGGCGAGCGGACATCCAGTTCGGAGACCTGCAGGCTGTTGCGGTCCCAGACCCCGGCGAGTTCCAGCGATTCGACGATCAGCGGCTCAGCGTCGGGCGCGGTTTTGAGGCTGAAATCGCTCAGGCCGGCCTGCTCGATCACCAGCGTGATCGGCGCGCGGAAATCGAGAGACGGCGGTTCGTCGGTTTCGGGCGGCGGCGGTGAGTGGGTGGGTCGCAGCACGATGTCCACGCCGTCGACCGCCAGTTCCGCGATCTGGACCTGCGCCATCAGCAGGCGGCTGGCGCGCCAGTCCAGCACGGCGCGGTCAACTCGCAGGCTCATGGCCTCGGTCTCGACATTGACGCCGGTCACCGTCAGCGGACCGACGAGGCGCCCCTGGACATCGTCGATCTGCACTCCGGCCGGCAGGCGGTCGCGCGCCAGCGACCATGCGATCGCGACGCCAATCTCCGTGGTCAGCGCAATGAGCACGATGAGCGCGACGGTTGCCGTCAGCCCGACCGGTATCCACTTCAGCCAGCGCACCCAGGTTCGCTTCACAGGCCCGCCCTCACGCCGATATGCAGCCGTGCGGCGCGCTCGGGATCGTCGAAGGGATGGGCCACATCAATGCGAATCACACCCACCGGAGAGCGGTAGCGAAACCCGATGCCGGCCCCGTAGACAGGTTCGGGGATGCCCGCGTCGGCGGCGTTGCCGGCGTCGACGAACACGGCGGCGCCCATGCCACGCCAGATGATCTGCTCGTATTCGACGGAACCGGTGAGCAGGAACTCCCCGCCGATCACGCGACCCTCGTCATCCTCCGGACCCAGGGATTCGTAGGCGTAACCGCGCACGCTGCTGTCCCCGCCGGCGAAGAATCGTTCCGAGGCTGGCAGGTCGGAGAATTCCTCGGTCCAGCTGCCGCCGACCTCGGTCCGAAGCAGCAGGCGGCCGCGGCTGAACACCGGCAGCACCCCCTGCAGGCGGAGCCGGGACTGGATGAAGCTGGTGTCGGACAACACGTCGCGCACCGCGCCATGCACGTCGAAGAAGGTACTCCAGCCGCTACGGGCGAACACCGGGTCGGACACCTCCGTGCGCGTGAAGCTCACGCCGGGCGTCAACAGGATGCTGAGACGCTGCTCGTCCGACAGCTCGTAGTCTTCACGCAGGAATTGCAGGTAGTAGCGACGATACCAGTCGCCCAGCTGCCAGTTGCGCGCCGCCTCCAGGCGCAGGGTCCGGCGCTCGCCATCCTCCAGGTCCTCGTCCTCCGCGCCGGCCGAGAATGTCACCGAATCGCCGGGTACGCTCCCGACCGGGATCAGGTACTGGGTGGTCAGCGTGTTGATCACTTCGGAGAGCTGGAACGACAAGTCCAGCTGGTGGCCCTGGCGATTGAGCCGGCGCCACTCCGCGCCGGCGGTTAGCCGCGCACCGGTGTCGGTGCCGTAGCCGACGCCGGCCTCGTAGCGCTGGGACGCGAGCGGCGTGGTGCGAACAACCACCGGAATCCGGTGGTCCTGCGCATCGTCCTTGTTGGCATCGACCTGCACCTAATCGAAGTAACCGAGATCGGCGAGGTGGAGTTGCAGGTTCACCAGTTCGGAAGAATCGAAACGCTCGCCGGTGCGAACATTGACGTAGCGATTGAGGAACTCGGGATCGAGGACATCCTGGTCAATGCGAATCTCGCCGAACTCGTAGGCGTCCCCGCTTTCCAGCACCAGCTCCACATCGGCGCGGTTGACCGACGGATCAACCGCCAGACGATGCGCGGTGAATCGGGCATCCAGATAACCGAGTTTGAACGCGGTGTCCCGAATCGCCGACTTGGTGGCGTTGTAAAGCGGATGCCGAAGCGGCGCATCAGCGCGCAGGCGGCTGGCCTGCACGGTATCGCGCAACGCCTGTTCGCCGGAGCCCGGGCCGGTGATCTCGATACGGATGTCACGCAAGGTCGTGGGCGGCCCGGTGTCGACCACATAAGTGGCTTTGTAACCACCGTCCACCGGTTCCAGCTCGGAACGGATCACCGGATTGTAGAAGCCGAAGGGTCGGAGCGCGTCCTGAATGTCCTGTTCGGCGCGCCGGTGGAGCCTGCGAATCGCTCGCGGTCGGGCGCTGTCGTTGCCCTCCAGCTTCTTGATGGCCAGAAAGCCTTCGGTGTTGTTGCGGATGGCGTCGTCGCGAATGCCCTTAAGCTGCACGTCCACCGTCGCCGCAAGCAGCGGATACGCGGCGAACAAAAGGCCTGCGGCGACGAACGCTTTACAATATCGAAGACTGTGTGCTGGCATGCATGCCCTTGGGTGCCCGGTTCCCGGACAAGTTCCGTCCCTGGTTTCCAAGGCCATGGAATTATACGGTCGTCAGCCTTTTTTCCGTCTGGGGTTGTTCATGAAAATCGGTGTTCCGAAGGAAATCAAAGCCCGCGAGTACCGCGTGGGTCTGACCCCGTCCGGGGTCCGCGAACTCACGGCGCGCGGTCACACCGTGGTCGTGGAGACGCTGGCCGGGGACGGCATCGGGTTGAGCGACGAAGCCTATGTGCAGGCCGGCGCCGAGATTCTGGGCAGCGCCGAAGGCGTGTTCGAGCAGGCCGAGATGATCGTCAAGGTGAAGGAGCCGCAGCCGGTCGAGTGCAAACGCCTGCGTGACGGCCAAGTGCTGTTCACCTATCTGCATCTGGCCCCGGACCCGACCCAGACCGAACTGCTGGTCGAGTCCGGCTGCACGGCCATCGCCTACGAGACGGTGACCGACGATCAGGGCGGGCTGCCGTTGCTGCGACCGATGAGCGAGGTGGCCGGCCGCATGTCCATCCAGGCCGGCGCGCATGCGCTGGAGCGTGCTCAGGGCGGCAACGGCACGCTGATCGGCGGCGTGCCGGGCGTGGCCCCGGCGAACGTCTGCATCATTGGTGGTGGCGTGGTGGGCTACAGCGCCGCGCGCATGGCGGTCGGGCTGGGCGCCGACGTCAACATCATCGATCGCTCACTGCCACGGCTGCGCCAGCTCGACGAGCTGTTCCAGGGACGCATGACGACGCTGTTCTCCACGGCCGACGCGCTGGAGCACAGCATTCGCCACGCCGACCTGGTGATTGGCGCGGTGCTGCTTCCCGGTGCGGCCGCACCCAAGATCATCACGCGGGACATGCTCGGGCTGATGCGGTCGCGGGCGGTCATCGTCGACGTCGCCATCGACCAGGGCGGCTGCACGGAGACCTCCAAGCCCACCACCCATGACAATCCGACGTACATCGTCGACGATGTCGTGCACTACTGCGTCGCCAACATGCCCGGCGCCGTTGCGAGAACGTCGACGTTCGCGCTGACCAATGCCACGCTGCCGTTCGTGCTGAAGCTCGCCAGTCAGGGACACAAGCAGGCGCTGCAGACGGATCGCCATTTGCGCAACGGGCTGAACGTGCACCGGGGCAAGATCACCTGTCAGGCCGTTGCCGAAGCCCTGGACTATGACTACGTGCCGGCGGACGAAATCCTGTCTCACGCCGCGTAGTCGATCGATAACCTCCTGATAAATAAAGAAAAAGCCGCGACGAACGCGGCTTTTTCAATTCAGGGCATCGACAGGGCCTAAACGTCCAGATTGCCCACCAGCAACGCGTTGTGCTCGATGAAATCGCGGCGCGGTTCGACATGGTCGCCCATCAGGGTCGTGAAGATCTCGTCGGAGGCCACGACATCCTCGATACGAACCTGCATCAGACGACGCGTCTCGGGATCCATCGTGGTCTCCCACAACTGATCCGGGTTCATCTCACCCAGGCCCTTGTACCGCTGGATGTGCAGACCACGGCGTGCTTCCTTCATCAGCCAGTCCAGCGCTTCGCTGAACGTCGCCACCTCGGTGCTGTGCTGACCGCGCGTCACCGTCGCGCCGTCCGTCACAAGCCCCTGGAAGCGCTGGCCCAGTTCACAAAGCTCCGCGTACTCCGGTGATCCGAAGAACTCCGCCAACCACTGGCAGGCATGCGGTACGCCATGGCTGAACCGGACCACCTCCAGATAGGCACGACCGTCACGGACGATTCTGGCCTCGTAGCGATGCTCGCTGTTCTCGAAGGCGTTGAGGAGCTCCTGCATCGAGGAAAGCCAAGTGTCTGATTTCTCTGTGTTTTCCAGAGAATCCGAGGCCAGCTTCGGCAATTGCATCATCGCCTCCAGCGCGGCCCGCTCGTAGCGGCGCGCCAGACGATCGACCAGCGCCCGGCCCGCGAGATGATCCTTGGACAGGCTTTCCATCTCCGCGGGCTGCACCGGCGGGGCATCGGCGCTGACACGCAGCTCGGCACCGTTCAGCGCCGAATTCAGCAGGTAGGCGTTGAGTTCGGCATCGTCCTTGACGTAAGTCTCCTGCTTGCCGGACTTCACCTTGTAGAGCGGCGGCTGGGCGATATAGATGTGCCCGCCCTCGACCAGCACGTACATCTGGCGGTAGAAGAACGTCAGCAACAAGGTGCGGATATGCGATCCATCCACATCCGCATCAGTCATGATGATGATCCGCTCGTAGCGCAGTTTTTCGGGATCAAACTCGTCGCGACCGATACCGCAACCCAGCGCGGTGATGAGCGTGCCTACTTCGGCGGACGACAGCATCTTGTCGAAGCGGGCTTTCTCGACGTTCAGAATCTTGCCCTTGAGCGGCAGAATTGCCTGGAAACGACGGTCACGCCCCTGCTTGGCCGAACCACCAGCGGAATCACCCTCCACCAGGAACAGCTCGCATTTGGACGGGTCCTTCTCCTGGCAATCCGCCAGCTTGCCAGGCAATCCCGCGATATCCAGTGCGCCCTTGCGGCGGGTCATTTCCCGCGCCTTGCGCGCCGCTTCGCGAGCCCGCGCCGCCTCGACGATCTTCTGCGCGACCGCCTTGGCATCCCGCGGGTTTTCCAGCAGGAAGTTGTTCAGGTGCTCGGCCATGGCCGATTCGACGGCGCTCTTGACCTCGGACGAGACCAGCTTTTCCTTGGTCTGCGACGAGAACTTCGGATCGGGCACCTTGACCGAGATGACCGCCGTCAAACCCTCGCGCGCATCATCCCCGGAGGTCGCGACCTTCTCGCGCTTGGACAGGCCCTCGGCTTCGATATAGCCATTGAGCGTGCGCGTCAGCGCGGCACGGAACCCGGCCAGATGGGTGCCGCCGTCACGCTGCGGAATGTTGTTGGTGTAGCAGAAGACGTTCTCCTGGAAGGAATCATTCCACTGCAAGGCCACCTCGGTGACGATGCCGTCTTTCTCGCCCTCGAAATGACACACTGCCTCGTGCAGCGGCGTCTTGTTGCGATTCAAATGCTCGACGAAGGCACGAATACCGCCCTTGTACTCGAACACGTCTTCCCGATCCGTCGCCTCTTCGGTTAGCCGAATCCGCACACCGGAGTTCAGGAACGACAGCTCACGCAGGCGCTTGGCTAGGATGTCGTAATGAAATTCGATGTTCCTGAAGATTTCTTCGCTGGGATGGAAGCGCACCGTGGTCCCGGAGACATCGGTGCTACCGATCACCGCCAGTTCGTCCATGGGCTCGCCCATCGAGTACATCTGACGATGGATGTGACCATCGCGGTGAATGGTCAACTCAAGCCGCTTCGACAGCGCGTTGACCACCGAGACGCCCACGCCGTGCAAACCACCGGAGACCTTGTAGGCGTTGTCATCGAACTTACCGCCGGCATGCAGGACGGTCATGATGATCTCCGCCGCCGGACGCCCTTCCTCTTCGTGGATATCCACCGGGATACCGCGCCCGTCGTCGGAGACCGAGACGCTCTGATCGGCATGGATGGTGACGGTCACTTCGGAACAATGACCGGCCAGCGCTTCGTCGATGGAATTGTCGACGACTTCGAAGACCATGTGATGCAAACCGGTCCCGTCATCGGTGTCGCCAATGTACATACCGGGGCGCTTGCGCACGGCTTCGAGACCCTTCAAGACACGGATACTTGAAGAGTCGTAGTTCTTCGGTTGGGAGTCGCTCATCGGAGGGTCATTCGTGGCCTAGTTCATGGTATCACGGAGTGGTGTCCGCCAGATGTTCCACGTGGAACATGTCACGGATGTCCAAGCCGGAATCGGGCGCATCCAGCCAGGTCGAGATCCACTGGACCGGACTCGCGTTGAGCTGCGCGACGGCACGCCTCCGCATGCCCTCTCCCCATTCGGCGCCAAAGTCATCAATCAGCAGGACCGGCGCTTGACCGAGACGCTGACTGACCACTTCCACCTGGGCCAGCAGCAACGCAAGCACCAGCGCCTTCTGCTGGCCCCGGGATGCCTGGTGACGGACCTGGCGACCATCCAGCTGCAATCGCAGATCAGCCCGGTGCGGACCGACAACGCTGTGGCCCGCATCGAGCTCCCGCGCCTCCACCGAATCGAGTACTTCGGCGAAGTCGACACCTGAGGGCCAGCCACTTCGATAGCCAATCCTCGGCGCGTGATCCGAACCGAGCAATGCCTCAACGTGGCGGCTCCATCCGCCCGCGACCTCATCCAGATGTCTGCGACGAGCGTCATCGATGCGACGCGACAACTCGATGTAAGAGGGATTCCACGCACGCAGTTGCTGCCGGTCGCGCTGCCGACATGCCGCGTTGCGCTGGCGCAGCAGACGCTGGAACTGACGCCAGTCCTGAATGAACGAATGTTCCACGTGGAACACTCCCCAATCCAGCAGCCGCCTGCGGTGTACGGGGCCTTCGTCGATCAACCGGTGCGCTCGCGGGTCCATGACCTGGATGGGCAGCGCACGCGCCAGTTCGACGATGGGGATCTCTTTCGTCCGACCCAGTCGGGTCTGAATCTGCGTTCGTTCCCGCTGCACCGCAACCCGGGTCGGACCGTCCGGCAACTCGAGCTCGCCGACCACCAGCGCATGGTCGCATCCGTGCCGGATCACGTCGGTGGGGGAACTGCCCCGAAACGACAACCCGCGGCTGAGCAGGTAGATCGCTTCGAGTATGGATGTCTTGCCGGTGGCGTTGTCGCCGACGATCGCGGCACCACCGCCGGCGGCAGACGAAAAGGACAAACGCAGTCCGGCATGACAACGAAAGTCGGTCAGCGCCAATGAGCGAATCAGCACGTCGGAAACGGGTCAGCCAGATGACCCGAGAGAAGTTCGCTGGTTGCGATCAGAGCCGCATGGGCATGACGACGTACTTGTGCGCGTCCGTACCCATTTCGGTGAGCAGCCCACCGGCGTCCGGCGAACTCATCGCGAACTTGAAGGCGTCGCCTTCCATCACACCCAGCGCATCGAGCAGGTAGTTGACGTTGAAGCCGATCTCCAGCGGAGCGCCGTCGTAGTCGACCTCGATCTCCTCTTCGGCTTCCTCGTGCTCCGGGTTCTCGGTCTGCAACTTCAGCAGCCCCGGATCGAGCACCAGCCGCACGCCGCGGAATTTTTCGTTGGACAGAATCGCGGCTCGCGCCAGTGCCTGGCGGATCACCTCGCGATCCCCGGTGAGAATCTTGTCGCCGCCAATCGGCACGACTTTCTCGTAGTCCGGAAAACGGCCATCGATCAACTTGGTGGTGAACAGGATGGTGCCCAGGTCCACCTGCAGATGGTTATTGGTCAGCGAGAGACTGACCGTCTCGTCGTCATCGGACAGCAGCCGGTTCAGCTCCAGCACGCCCTTGCGGGGAACGATGACCTGACGCTCCTCGGCGATGTCCAGATCCACATCCACGTCGGACATCGCCAGCCGGTGGCCATCGGTTGCAACGGCGCGCAGCCGATCGCGACGCAGTGCCAGCAGCAAACCGTTGAGGTAGTAGCGCACATCCTGCTGCGCCATCGCGAACATCGTGCGGTTCAGCACCTGACGCAAGGCGAGGTTGGGAATGGCGTGGCGATCGGCCGAATCGATATCGCCCAACGAGGGGAACTCGGCCGCCGGTTGCGTGGCCAGCGTGAAGCGGCTGCGGCCGGAGCGAACAATGAATTTCTGATCGCTCAGCTCGGCCCGGATCACCGAACCTTCGGGCAGGCCGCGGCAGATGTCGAACAGCTTGCGGGCGGGCACGGTGACCGCGCCGGGCTGGTCGATCTGCGCCTGGACGTGACTGACGAGTTCCAGCTCCAGATCGGTCCCGGTCAGTCGCAAACCGGTCTCCGACGCCTCGATGTGAAAGTTCGACAGAATTGGCATCGTCTGGCGTCGCTCGATGACACCGATGACAGCCTGGATGGTCTGCAGGAACGATCCGCGATCAATCTCGAACTTCATGACGTGGTCCCCGAACTCCTTCGGTCAATACTTATATAAAAGAGTCTTTTAAAAGATAGTCGTAGTAGTAGGCTGCCCGCCGACCTGTGAACAACAGCGGTTTTTCGATTCAAAATCATAGAGTTACGAGAACTCAACCACCCCTGAAAACATCGGGGTATCCCCGCTGGGTTCCTGTGGACAGAATGTGCGTGTCCCGGCCGATCCGGCATTGTCACATTCCATCCCCTAGATATCCACATCATCGGCTCAGGGTTCTCAACAGGGCATCGTAGTCGTCGCGGATCGCCCGATCGGAGTCCTTGAGCTTCTGGATTGTCCGGCAGGCATGCAGCACCGTCGTGTGATCCCGGCCACCGAAGGCATCGCCGATCTCCGGCAGGCTGTGCGAGGTGAGTTCCTTGGCCAGGGCCATCGCCATCTGCCGGGGGCGGGCGATGGAGCGCCGCCGGCTGCGCTGGGTCATGTCCGACAGCCGGATGCTGAAGTACTCGGCGACGGTGCGCTGGATGCTCTCGATGGTCACCATGCGTTCATGCACCGACAGGATGTCCTGCAGCGCGTACCGGGCGAAATCGATATCGATCGCGGTCCCGGTGAACTGGGCGGTGTGCACCAGTCGGTTGAGTGCGCCCTCCAGCTCGCGGACATTCGAGCGAATCCGGTTGGCGATGAAGAAGGCCACCGTTTCCGGTACTGCCGCGCCCAGTTGCTCGGCCTTGCTCATCAGGATCGCGACCCGGGTTTCCAGTTCGGGCGGATCCACCGCCACCGACAGGCCCCAGGAGAACCGGTTCTGCAGGCGGTCATCGAGAGCGTCCAGCTCGGCGGGATAGCGGTCGCAGGTCAGGATGATCTGCCGGTTCGCCTCCAGCAGCGAATTGAAGGTGTGGAAGAACTCCTCCTGTGACCGCTCCTTGCCGGCGAAGAAATGGATGTCGTCGATCAGCAGGGCTTCCGCCGTCCGGTAGAAGTTCTTGAAGCCGTCCATGCGGTTGTGACGCACCGCAAGCACCATGTCGTTGACGAAGCGCTCGGCTGGTATGTAGACCACCCGGTTCGGTCCGCCGCGGGCGCTGAGGTAGTTGCCCACGCTGTGCATCAGATGGGTTTTCCCCAACCCGGTACCGCCGTAGATCAGCAAGGGGTTGTAGGAGGTACCAGGTGACTCGGCTACCTTCTGGGCCGCCGCGCGCGCGATCTGGTTGCTCTTGCCTTCCACGAAGCGCTCGAAGGTGTAGCGCGGATCCAGCCGGCTGCTGCTGTGCGGCGATTCGGGTTTGGGCGTCGGCGCCGCAACGGGTGCATCACCGGGTTCCGGCGAGCTTGAGGCTTCCGCCGAGCCGACACGAACCGTGACCCGGGGACTTTCCAGGTCGACCACTTCGCTCCAGACGGCGCTGATGGTGGCGAGGTACTGCGAGCGCACATTCTCCATCACCGGCCGGTTGGGAGCGATGAGTTCGAGATTGCCGTCCTGCGAATGAGCGTGCAGCGGGCGCACCCAGGTGCCGACGTCGGATTCGGAGAGCACGGTTTCGAGCCGTTCAAGACAGCGCTGCCAGAGCGCATTGGAATCCACCACAGACACCTGCGTTGTCGTCAGTTCAGGGGCCGGGCAAGCGAGCCCGGACCGAAGGATGATCCTCGCGCCCATGCCGCCTGTCCGAAGACACCCGCCGGGGCCAGCGCTTCGAACGAAGCGACGCCAGACCAGCCCCGACCGCGACGTCCAGGTCACGTAGGGAATCGATCAGGTGTCGGGAATCGCGCCGGGCTAGTTATCCACAGGCGTGCGGCTTGATGCAAGACGGTGTTTTTCAGTACTATCCGCGCCCTTTCGCCCGGTCCGGGCACCGTCCACGAGATCAGACCGATGAAGCAGACGTTCCAGCCGCATTCCTTGCGTCGCAAGCGCACCCATGGTTTTCGCGCACGCATGGCAACCGTTGGTGGCCGCAAGGTGATCAAGGCACGCCGTGCCAAGGGTCGCAAGCGCCTCGCCCCGTAAGCCCTTCGGATTTCCTCGCGACCGACGGCTGCTGAGACCGGCGGAGTACCGTGCGGTCTTCCGGAGTGGCCGACGGATTCACGATCGCCACTGGATGCTCGTGGTCGCGCCGTCGACACACGATGCGCCCGCGCGCCTGGGGCTGGCGATCTCCAAGAAGTGCGCGAAGCGTGCCGTGGATCGGAACCGGATCAAGCGCGTCACGCGGGAGTGGTTTCGCACCAGCGATCTGCATGGCATCGACGTGGTCGTGACCGGCAAGCATGGTCTGGCCGCGTTGAGTTCCGCTGAACTCCGATCCTCGCTGGATGCGCTGCACCGTCGGAAGCTGCAATGATCGCACGTACATTGATACTGCTGATCCGGCTTTACCAGCGCCTGCTCAGTCCGCTGCTGCCGCAGCGATGCCGTTACACGCCGAGCTGCTCGCAGTATGCGGTCCAGGCCCTGCACGCGCATGGCGTGTTGCGTGGCGGGATCCTGGCGATCCGACGACTGGCGCGTTGCCATCCGCTGCGGCCCGGTGGACACGATCCCGTGCCCGGCTGCCACTTGCCCCATCCTGATGATTCGACTCTGTGTCGACATCACGATGCCTAGGGGAATACTGATCCCATGGAATCCATACGCTTCCCGCTGATCGCCGCGCTCGCCGTGATCGGCTTTTTCATGTACCAGGCATGGAAGGCCGATCAGGTCCCGCCGGAACCGCGTTCGCCGTCTCCGATCGAACAGATCGCGGGTGATGATGATGTGCCGGATCTGGACGCGTCGCCCACCGCGTCCAGCGACGCACCGCAGGCCGAGTCATCGACCGATGAATCCGCGCCGGTGGAACAGGTCGCCCCGAGCACCGAAACCATCGTCGTCACCACCGACGTCATGCGGGCATTCATCGACCCGCAGGGCGGCAATCTCATTCGTGTGGAATTGCTCGACTACCCCGTCGAGGCCGACAGCGAGGAACCGCTGGCTCTGCTGCACCAGCACAACCGGCGCTTTTTCGTGGTCCAGACCGGCCTGCTGGGCGAGGGCGCGCCGACGCACAAGGTGGCCTACCGGTCCGAGCGCCGCCGCTACGCGATGCAGGACGGACAGGCGCTGGATGTGCCGCTGACCTGGACCGATGGCGCGGGTCGTCAGGTCACCAAGATCTATCGTTTCGAGCCCGGTCGTTACGTCATCGGTCTGGACTATGCGGTGAGCAACGCCACCGAGGCGCCCTGGGCGGTCAGTGCCTACGGCCAGGTGTGGCGGACCCAGGCCGATACCGAGGGCGGCACACCCTTTGTCCGCCAGTTCGACGGTGCCACCTGGTACGAGCAGAAGCCCGGTGAGACGAAGTACCGCTTCCGCAAGGCCGACTTCGAGAAGATCGAGGAAGAACCGCTGGATGTCACCCAGACGGGTGGCTGGGCCGGGATGATGGAGCACTATTTCATCGCCGCGGTGATCCCGCCGGCCGAGCAGACCGTGCGACTGGTGACCAAGCCGTCCTCGTCCACCGGCTATCTGGCCCAGCTGATCGGCGAGAAAACCGAGGTCGCCGCCGGCGGCAGCGAGACGCTGACGCAGCGGCTCTACATCGGTCCGAAGCTGCAGAAACGGATGCAGGATGTCGCGCCCGGCCTGCAGCTGTCCGTCGACTACGGTTTGCTGACACCCCTGTCGGAACCGCTGTTCTGGATCATGGACAAGGTCCACAGCGTCGTCCTGAACTGGGGACTGACGATCATCCTGGTCACGCTCGCGATCAAGCTCGCGTTCTTCAAGCTGTCGGAAGCCCAGTACCGGTCGATGGCCAAGATGCGCAAGTTCGCGCCGCGCATCCAGTCGATCAAGGACCGCTACGGCGATGATCGCCAGAAGATGCAGCAGGCGATGATGGACCTGTACAAGAAGGAGGGCTTCAACCCCTTCGCCGGCTGCTGGCCGATGCTCGTGCAGTTTCCGGTGTTCATCGCGCTGTACTGGGTGCTGCTGGAATCCGTGGAACTGCGGCAGGCGCCCTTCTTCCTTTGGATCCAGGATCTCTCGGCCCCCGATCCCTACTTCGTGCTCCCCGTGCTGTTCGGGATCTCGATGTACTTCCAGCAGAAGTTGTCCGGTCAGGCGATGACCATGGACCCGATGCAGCAGAAGATCATGAGCGCGATGCCGATCGGTCTGGCCGCATTCTTCACCTTCTTCCCCTCCGGACTGGTGCTGTACTGGTTCGTGTCCAACCTCGTTGGCATCGCCCAGCAGTGGTACATCTACCGCAAGCTGGAAACCGAGGGGCTTGGCCGGAAATAGTGCGAGCATTGCTCGCGCCCGGCCGGTGGACGGTAGGGGGCTGCGAGTGCAGGGATGGGATGCACGAGAAGGGCTGGTGTCCGGTGAAGTCACGTCGACGCGACCGCATCCGCCCTGCAAACCACGTCCCCACCCCATAATGGCGAGCCGTGACCACAACGCCGCCACCCCCGATGTCCGATCACGTTGACACCATCGCCGCCATCGCGACCCCGCCCGGTCGTGGCGGCGTCGGCGTGATCCGCATCTCCGGTCCGGCGGTTTCCACGGTCGCGACAACCTTGCTCGGAGGTCTGCCGGAACCCCGCCGCGCGGTGTATCGGGAATTCCGGTCCCCTGACGGTTCGGTGCTCGACAGCGGGCTCGCCATCCACTTTCGCGCGCCGGCGTCCTACACCGGCGAGGACGTGCTCGAACTGCAGGGTCATGGCGGTCCGGTGGTGCTGGATGCGCTGCTGGCCTGCGTGCTGAATCTGGGCTGCCGTGCGGCCGCGCCCGGAGAGTTCACCCGGCGCGCCTACGACAACAACAAGCTCGACCTGACCCAGGCCGAAGCGGTGGCTGACCTGATCGACGCCGAGAGCGTCGCGGCCGCCAGGGCGGCCCAGCGGTCATTGACCGGCGCGTTTTCCCGACGGATCGAGGACTTATGCCGCGAGCTGCTGGAGCTGCGGACCTGGGTGGAGGCGTCGATCGACTTCGCCGATGAGGACATTGATTTTCTCGCCGACGGCGAAGTCGCGGCGCGGCTGGACCGACTGACCGGGCATTTGTTCGATCTGCAACGACGGACCCGGCATGGTCGTGCCCTGTCCGAGGGTCTGCGCGTGGCTATTCTCGGGGCGCCCAACGTCGGCAAATCGAGCTTGCTCAATCAGCTCGCGGGCCAGGACGCGGCGATTGTCACCGATGTCGCGGGCACGACGCGTGACGTGCTGCGCGAACGCATCGTGTTGGGCGACCTGCCGATCCTGCTGCTCGACACCGCGGGCATTCGCGAAACCGACGATCCGGTCGAGCGAATCGGTGTCGGCCGTGCCTGGGCCGCGGTTGATGATGCCGATCTGGTGCTGATGTTGCGCGTCGACGGCGAACCGGATCCGGCCAAGACCGATCCCGTGTTCGCAGTACTCGCTGGTGACCCGCGAGTGATTCCGGTGCACAACAAGTGCGATCGGTCCGGTGCGGCGGCAGGCGCGCGCGAGGATGGCTCGGTGGCGATTTCGGCGCTCAACGGCGCGGGCATCGAGGATTTGATCGCGGTCATCCGCGAGCGCTCCGGTCTTCAGGCCAACCTGGCTGGCGAGTTCAGCGCGCGGCGGCGGCATCTGGACGCGATCGAACGCGCGTCGGCCGTGCTGCAACGGGCGGGCGAGCAACTCCACGTGCATGGCGCGCCGGAACTGCTGGCCGAGGATTTGTCGGAAGCCAACCGGATTCTCGGCGAGATCAATGGTCCGGTGGACACCGAAACACTGCTGGGCGAGATCTTCTCGAGCTTTTGCGTTGGCAAGTAGCGGCGACGCGACCTAGTCGACCCGGCGCGGCTCCAGTCCCTCGGTGCGCATCAGCGCCAGCAGACCATGTTCCCCCGGCAGATGCGCGGCGCCGACCACGACCAGCACGTTGCTCGCGCCGTCCAGCAACGCCGACAGTTCACTGACCCAGCGCTGGTTGCGATTCGCCAGCAGCCGTTCGTAGGCAGCCGGCTGCTCGGTGCGCATGGTCTCGACCAGCTCGGCCATGGCATCCAGGTCGCCGGTTCGCCAGGCCGTGTACACGGTATTCGGCAAATCGTCGTACGCGTCGAACTGGCTCAGTGTTGCCGCCAGCGTCGTTGTGCTGTCGACACCGTTGTCACCCAGCCCCACCAGCAGACTCATGTGCTCGTCCACGGTTTCCAGACCGAGAATCGGCTTTTCATCGGCGATCGCCCGCTGGCTGAAGTGCTGGTCCAGCCCGTACTCGGGACGAAAGCCCGCCTGCTGGTAGGCGGAGAGCTCCAGCATCAGGCCCACGAACCAGGGCTTGAGGCTGTCCAGGCTGAACAGCGGCAGACCCAGGCGTTCGGCCTGGCGGCGCACATCCTCGTACAGCGCGTCGCCGATCCGCTCGCGTAGCGTCGCATCGGTGTCGGCCTGGGCGGCGGCAAGCAGCATGGTCTGGTTGGTCGGCGACTCGAGCTGCTTGAGATCCGCCTCCAGCACCAGCCGTTCGGTATCGGCGTAAGCCTGCTCCAGCGCCGGGTCCAGCGGATAGGCGCTCTCGGGCAGCAAATGCAGCGAACCGGCCAGATAAAGCTTCGAGTCGCTGTCCTCGATCACCCATAACAACGGCGCCGCATGGACGCTGCCAACGACGATCAGCGCCAGCATCGCGATCCAGCCGCGGGCACGGATCAGCAGGCGGCGGTTCATGAACTCACCTGGCCGACGAGCCAGCCGGCGGCGGCATCGCTCTCGGGACGTTCATCGATGCGCAGTGACGCGAAATCGAACAGCGAACGGTCCGCGAGCTGCGAGGGCGCGATGTTGCCCATGGCCTTGAAGATGGTCTCCACCCGGCCGGGAGACAGCCGATCCCATTGCTGGAGCATCTGCTTGATCGCCACGCGTTGCAGATTGTCCTGCGAGCCGCAGAGATTGCAGGGGATGATCGGAAACGCCTTGTCCTCGGCGTATTCCGCCAGGTCCTTCTCGCGGCAGTAGGCCAGCGGCCGGATCACCACGTGATCGCCCTTGTCCGACTTCAGCTTCGGCGGCATCGACGCCATGCGTCCGCCGTGGAACAGGTTCAGGAACAGGGTTTCCACCATGTCGTCCATGTGGTGACCCAGCGCGATCTTGGTGAAGCCGTGTTCCTGGGCGTAGGTGTAAAGCGCCCCGCGACGCAGTCGCGAGCAGAGACTGCAATAGGTCTTGCCCTCCGGAATCACCCGCGTGACCACCGAGTAGGTGTCCTGCTCCAGAATCTCGAACGGCATGTCGATGCCGCGCAGGTAGTCGGGCAGCACATGCTCCGGAAACCCGGGCTGCTTCTGGTCAAGGTTCACCGCGAACAGTTCGAAGTCCACCGGTGCGGCCGCCTGCAGCGAGCGCAGGATTTCCAGCATGGCGTAGGAATCCTTGCCACCGGACAGCGCGACCATGACCCGGTCGCCGGCCTCGATCATGTTGAAGTCTTCAATGGCCTGGCCGACCTGGCGGCGCAGGCGCTTGGCGCGCTTGTCGGCCTCGCGCTTGTCGCGGCGGGGGTCGGTGGTGGTCACGGTCTCGTTCATCCGCGCATTATAGGTTTGGCGGCCGCTTAACCGGAGATGATCCACCGAACGGCAGTGGCGGCCCGTCAGTCGAGCAGCGTCAGGATGTCCGACACCGGCTTGCGGTCGATGGCCGGCACGCGCACGGCGTCGGCGGGATAGCCGGTGACCAGCAGCACGAACGGACGTTCATGTTTTGGGCGGCCGAGCACATCCGTCAGAAAGCCCATCGGGCTGGGTGTGTGGGTCAGTGTCGCCAGCCCGGCCTGGTGCAGCGCCGTGATCAATATGCCGGTGGCGATGCCGACGGAGTCGATGGCGTAGTAGGTCTTTTGCCGCTGGCCCTGCTCGTCCACGCGGTGGCGCTCGTAGAACACGGCGATCAGCCAGGGCGCGGTTTCCAGAAACGGCTTGTCGGCGTTGGTGCCCAGCGGCGCCAGCGCGTCCAGCCAGTCTTCCGGTGCGCGGTGTTCGTAGAACGCGCGTTCCTCGGCCTCGGCCGCCTGGCGGATGCGACGCTTGAGGTCGGGGTTGGCGATGGCGACGAAATGCCAGGGCTGCTGGTTCGCGCCGCTGGGTGCCGATCCGGCCGCGCGGACCGCGTGTTCGATCACCGCCCGCGGAACGGAGCGATCGGAATAGTCGCGAACGGTCCGGCGCCGTGACAGGACATCCGCGAACGCCCGGGCGCGTTCCACCAGATCCTCCGGCTCGCGATGCACGAAGCCGTCCAGCGGTACGGTGCCGTGATCCGCTTTGTTCACGTCGCCCGGGCCGGCGTGACCCGTCGCCACCACGCCCGGATCGGCGTGTCCTGCGTCGGTTCGTCGGGCACGCAAAGGGCCAGCAGCAACGAGATCGTCGCCATCATTGCCCCGAGGATGAAGACCCACTCCGGCGCCGCCAGCCAGATCAGGCCGAAGCTGGCCGGGATCACCACCGCGGCGATGTGATTGATGGTGAAGTTCACGCCCGCGGTGCCGGCGATGTCACCGGGATCGGCGATCTTCTGGAAATAGGTCTTCTGCGCGATGGCCATGGCGAAGAAGATGTGGTCGACGACGAAAAGCGTGGCGGCCAGCGCGCCGCTGTTCACGATTGCATAGCCCAGAAACACCGCGATCAGACCCACGTACTCGATGACCAGGATGCGGCGTTCGCCGAACCGGCCAACCCAGCGACCAATCGTCGGTGCGACCAGCCAGCTGACGCCGTGGTTGATCAGGTACAGCGCGGCGATGGCCGAGGCGGAATAGTCGAAGCGCTGCACCAGCAGGAAGCTGGCGAAGACCATGAAGATCTGCCGCCGCGCGCCGGCGAGGAAGGTCAGCGCGTAGTAAAGCCCGTAGCGGCGCCGCAGGATCAGTTGCTTGCGCTGCGGGTTCGGCGCCTCGAAGGTCGGAAACGCCACCGCCATGAAGATCATCAGCGCCAGGCAGGCCAGCCCGCTGGTCGCGTAGACGACCGTGTAACCGGCGTCGAACACTTCCAGCAGCACCCAGACCACGCCGTAGGAGATCAGCGAGGTCAGCGCCGCCACCGAGATCAGCTGGCCGAGCACGGCCGGCGCCTCGTTCTTGCTCAGCCATTGCAGGGACAGCGATTGCTTCAGGGTTTCCAGATAGTGGAAACCCACCGACATGATGAAGGTGGTGATCAGCAACCCGGTGGTGGTGGCGAACAGGCCGGTCACGGCCACGGCGCCGCCGAGCAGCGCGATCGACAGCAGCGCCAGCCGCTGCTCCGACACCACCGCCAGCAGGAATACCGCGGTGAAGGCGAGAAAGCCGGGAACCTCGCGGATGGACTGCAACAGCCCGATGTCGCCGCCGTCGAACGCCGCCATCTCGATGGCGAAATTGTTCAGCAACGCGTTCCACGTCGCATAGCCCAGCGGCAAGGCGACGGCCATCAGCATCAGGAACAGCCGGGGTGTGCGCCAGTCGGTGGCTGAACTCATGAAACTTGGCAGCGGGGTGCGCGGCGCGCAATCATGTCATGCATTGTCAGTCATGCGGGGACGAACCGATGGATGTTTTCACCATGGTCGCGATCATCGTGGTCTTCGGCACCACGACCGGGGTCATCACCACCTACCTCAAGGGTCGGCAGCAACGCCCGCCGGAGGAGCTGGTCGAGCGAATCCAGAAGCTGGAGCGCCGGGTCGGTGAACTGGAGGACGCGGTGACCAACGAGGAGCGCGAACTGCGCCGCCGTTTCGCCGAGCTCGACGCCGCAAGCTGATCCGGTCTCATCCGGCACCGATGGCCGCCTCCATGCGAGCGGTCATCGCCGCATCGAACCCCACCAGCCGGACCCGGGACGGAAACGTCTGCTGGTCCAGCCAGTCCCCGCACTCCCGCACCGCGATGCTCAACGCGGCGTCGACGGGATAGCCGTAGACACCGCAGGAGATCGCCGGAAACGCCACCGTGTCGAAACCATGCTGGGCGGCGATCCGCAGGCTGTTGCGGTAGCAGCCCGCCAGCAGCGACGGTTCGTCGGCGTCGCCTCCCGACCAGACCGGTCCCACCGTGTGAATCACCCAGGCCGCGGGCAACCGATAGCCGCGCGTGATCTTCGCCTGCCCGGTCTCGCATCCGCCCAGGCCGCGGCATTCGGCCAGCAGTTCCGGACCGGCGGCGCGATGAATCGCACCGTCCACGCCACCGCCACCGAGCAGGCTGCGGTTGGCGGCGTTGACGATGGCGTCGACCTTCAGCGTGGTGATGTCCGCGTGGATCGCGGAGAGGCGATTCACGGTTTGAACAACGCCTGTCCGGCGACGGCGTCAGCGACCCGGGCGATGTTCGCGCCATGCGCGGTCATGATGCCGAGCTGTACCTCCGAGACCTCCAGCGGTTCCATCGTGTCCTTGCTGTGGACGCGGGCGTAAGGCCCCCACTGCAGGCCGCCGTCGGCGTAGTTCTCGGTGTTCTTCGGCAACGGGACCAGCACCATGCCCAGTTCCGCCAGGTTGTTCAGCAGGGCCAGCAGCGTCAGTTCGATGCCGCCACCCGCGCTGCCGAAACCACTGCCGGTGCCGAATACCGCGCCAACCTTGCCGATGCCGGCGTTCTTCATCCACAGCCCCGAGCATTGCTGGTCGATGAACTGCTTGATCTTCCAGTCGGGCGAGCCCATGTGCACGGGTGAGCCCAGCACCAGCGCGTCGGCCGCCTCGATGTCCTCGCCGGTGGCATCACCGGCATCCTTGACGATGGCGGTGCCGCCGGTGGACTCCACGCCCCTGGCCAGCGCTTCCGCGCAGACCTTGGTGTGGTCGTAGTCAGTGGCGTAGACGATCAGTACCTTGCTCATGGCCGGACTCCTTGTCAGCGGAAAATCTACGCTATGCCAAAAGCGCGGCCCTTGGAACCGATCTCGGGTGAAGGTTTCCGGGCGCTTCGTTGAGAATTTCTGAAGTCCCCGCCCGGACGCGGGGGAACCGACCGTCTGCTCGATCGGGACCGTCACGATTCGCCAACGGGGCCTGTGATACGGTGAACCCTCTTTTTCTACAGGATTCACCGTGCAGATTGCCGAAAACACCGTCGCCAGCTTCCACTACATTCTGAAGACCCCGGAGGGTGAAGTGCTGGAGTCCTCCCGTGAAGCCGAACCGATGGCCTACCTTCATGGCACGGGCGGCATCATCGCCGGACTGGAAGAAGAGATGGCCGGCAAGGCCGCGGGTGACCGCTTCGAGGCGACCATCCCGCCGGAGAAGGCCTATGGTCCCCATGATCCCGCGCGGGTGCAGCAGGTACCGCTGGAAGCATTCCAGGGCGTCGACAAGGTCGAGCCCGGCATGATGTTCCGCGCCTCCACCGAGCAGGGCGACATCCCGGTGCGGATCGCCGCGGTCGAGGGCGACACCGTGACCGTGGACGCCAACCACCAGATGGCTGGTCAGACGCTGGTGTTCGACATCGAAATCACCGAGGTGCGTGAAGCCACGCCGCAGGAAATGCAGCATGGCCACGCCCATGCCGACGGTCACGACCACTAGGGTTTACGCCGAAGGCGAAGACATCACCGGGCCCGTCGCCAACTGTCGGCGGCCCGGTTGATCGAATGACCGCCGGGCCTTGAGCCCGAACAGGCGAAGCCCGGATGCTGTCCGACGACGCGCCGAATCCCCAGCCCGTGATCGACCGTTTCCTGGTCAAGAAGCTGGGCCGGGAGTTTCTCGTCAAGGTCAGCGACATCGACTGGATCGAGTCCGCGGGCAACTACATCACGCTGCACGTTGGCGACATTCGCGTGCATGACACGGGGGACGGCGAGCTGCGGCTGCGATCGGGGGCGCGGGTGCCGGTGAGCAGACGCTACCGAGCGGTGCTGCGGGACCGCCTGCTGTGATTCACCCCGGCATCGGGCCGCCGGATGGTCTACTCTCGCGGCATCTGACAGGGAGACCCGCCATGCATCGCATCACCGTTTTCATCGCCGGCCTGCTGGTCGGTGGCTACGCGTTCGCCGGTCCGACACTGCCCGAGGTCATCGCGTCGGATCATCGGACCGAGGCCTACGTGGCCAGGGATGCCGCCCGACATCCCGCCGAGGCCCTCGCGTTTTTTGGCGTGCAGCCCGATCACACGGTGGCCGAGTTCTGGCCGTCGGCCGGTTACTGGACCGAGATTCTCGCGCCCTATCTCGCTGAGGATGGTCAGTACATCGCGGCCGCCTACGATGTGGGTCCGCGAGACGGGCCCAGCTACCGCCGCCGCCTGCACGGTCAGCTGCTGGGCAAGCTGAGCGACAAGAAGCGCTATGGCAAGACCATCATCGCGACCTCCGACGTCGGCGACTGGACCTTCGCCGAGCCGGGTACCGTCGATGTCGTGCTGACGTTCCGCAACGTGCACAACCTTTGGTGGGACGATCAGGCGATGGATTTCTTCCTCGCGGCGCATGCGGCGCTGAAGTCCGGCGGCGTGATGGGCGTCGTCGACCATCGCGCGCCGGCCGGTGCCGATCTCGAGGCACTGAAGTCCGGCCACACCGGTTACATCACCGAGGCCGAAGTGATCCGGATGGCGCGTAACGCCGGTTTCAAGCTGGCGGCGAAAAGCGAGATCAACGCCAACCCGAAGGACGACACCGATCATCCCAAGGGCGTGTGGACGCTGCCGCCCTCCTTCGCGCTGGGCGACACCGATCGCGAGACCTACGCCGCCATCGGCGAGTCCGATCGCATGACGCTGAAGTTCGTCAAACCCTGATGGATTACGACCTGGTCATCTTCGACTGCGACGGTGTGCTCGTCGATTCCGAGCGCATCACCAATCGCGTGTTCTGCGAGATGCTGGGCGAACTGGGGCTGGAACTGACGCTGGAGGCGATGTTCCAGAAGTTCGTCGGCCAGGCCATGGACCGCTGCCTGCACATCATCCACCAGGAACTCGGCCGCCCGGCGCCGGAGGACTTCGTCCCGGAACTGCGCCGCCGCGCCGCGATGGCGCTGCTGGAGGAGGTCACGCCCGTGGAAGGCGTGGTCGACGTGCTCGACCGGCTGCCGGTGCCTGCCTGTGTCGCCTCCGCCGGCGAGCACGCCAAGATGCAGCTGACCCTGGGCAAGACCGGCCTGTGGCCCCGGTTCGAGGGCCGCATCTTCAGCGCCGATGACGTGGAGCGGTCCAAGCCCGCGCCGGACGTCTACCTGCTGGCCGCCGAGACCATGGGCGTCGCGCCGGAGCGCTGCGCGGTCATCGAGGATTCGGCGGCTGGGGTCATGGCCGGCGTCGCGGCGGGCATGACCGTGTTCGCCTACACGGCCGACGTACCGACCGACCGCCTGCGCGCCGCCGGCGCCCACCATCTCTTCGAACGCATGCATGACCTGCCGGCCTTGCTGGGATTGAACACCAGCACGCCGATCACCGCGCCCGTGGCCTAGTCCGGGGGCAGCAACAGGTCCGGAGCGTCCACGCGCCAGCCGAAGCGGCCCAGGTCCACGCGGCCGTTTCGAACCATCACGCTTTCGGCCCGCAGCCGCTGCGCCTGTTCCGCGTGGTGGGGATGATCGGGCGGAAACGCGATGCGGCCGTCGGCGCGGAGAATCCGGTGCCAGGGCACGGTCTCGTCGTCGGCGCCGCGCAGTGCGGCCACGGCCAGCCGCGCTCCACGCGGAAACCCCGCATGCATCGCCAGCCGGCCGTAGCTTGTCACCCGGCCCGGCGGGATCGCGCGTGCGGTGGCGAGAATGCGCTCCAGCTTGTCGATCATGCGGATACGCCGTGGGAAGATGAGCCACTTTTACCAGTTCGCGTGCGGTGACGCGCTGGCAACATGAATTTCGTGTGAATCCGGCCATCGGGCTTCTGGGGAGCAGACATGCGATCGATTCTTCGTGTCGCGCGAGCAGGCGCAATGTTGACCGTGGCCGCGATGGTCGTGGCCTGTGGATCCTCCGGGTCCTCGTCCGGCGGCCCGGTTGATGTCGGCGAGCCGCCGGTTTCCAAGTATGACCTTGCCAACGGCTGCTACCTGCTGCGGGCCGACAACCAGTACATCGGCCGCGACGGCACGGCGTTCGTCACTACCGCCGATGCGGCCGGGGCCGAACATTTCTTCATGCGCGCCGCCGGTCTGGGCCGGTACCTGTTCTATACCGCCGATGAAACGCTGCTGACGGCGAGCGGGTCGTCGATCAGCGCGGACACCTCACCGGCCGACGGCTCGGACTGGACGGTCGATGGCGGCAGTGGCCGATTCACGGCGACTACGCTGGAGCGGTCGCTGATGGTGGACGAGACCGGAACCCTGGTCCCGGGCGACACGCCGGCCCAGCTCAGCTTCGAGCCGACCACCGGCTGCACGCCCTATCCGTCCATGCCCGTCAATGTCGTCGGTGACACGTTCACGGGGCCGGCCGCTGGCGAGCCGGTCATCGGTTTCGCCGAGGTGCATGCCCACATGGGCATGGGGTCCGAGTTGTCCGATGGCAGCGGTGATGTCGGGCCATCCGCCGGCGGCGTCATGTACGGCCAGGCGATCAACCGCTTCGGTGCGCCCGAGGCGCTGAAGAACTGCGTTCTGATGCACGGCCCCAACGGCATTCTTAGCGCGGAGAACATCCTGCTGGATGCCGATCCGTTGCAGACTCACGACACCCAGGGCTGGCCGTCATTCATCGACTGGCCGAAGCAGGATTCCTTCCTCCACCAGCAGATGTACTACCGCTGGGTGGAGCGCGCCTACATGGCCGGGCTGCGGGTCATGGTGGTTCACGGCACGACCATCGAGGCGCTTTGCAACCTCGCTCGCGCCACTTACGGCGACAAGACCGCCGAATGCGTGGACATGGAAACCGGCACGCAGCAGGTCGCCTTCCTCTACGACATCGAGCAGTACATCGATGCCCAGGAAGGCGGTCCCGGCAAGGGCTGGTTCCGCATCGTCAAGACGCCGGCCGAGGCGCGTGAAATCATCGCCGACGGCAAGCTCGCGGTGATCCTGGGCCTGGAGTTCTCGAACATCTTCCACTGTCGCCTGACCTACAACCTCGACGGCAGCGAGAACAGCGACTGCACCCGTGAGGACATCGATCGCGAGATCGACGAGGCCTGGGATCTGGGCGTGCGTCAGGTCTTTCCGTTCCACGACGTGGACAGCGCCCTCGGCGGCGCCGGCATCTTCAGTTCGGTGCTGAACTACGTCGGCTTTCTGGACACCCGCGGCTTCTGGAAGACTTACGACTGCCCGGACGGCGGTGAGGGCGACACCTATTTCTACAACGCCGGCGCGGAGCTGGAAACCGGCGCGATCACCCAGTTCGGTGATCCCGTCACCCAGCTGCTGATGGACCTGACCCAGGGCCAGTTGCCGATCTATCCGCCGGGGCGCCAGTGCAACGCCAGGACGGTGACCGAGCTGGGCGAGTACGCCATCGACAAGATCATGAAGAAGGGCTTCGTGCTCGACATCGATCACGCCGAGCTTCTGAGCAAGCAGTACATGCTCGACAAGGGTGCGGCGCTGACGCCGAACTACCCCATGGTGTCCGGTCACGGTGGTCAGGGCGGCATCTCCAACGCCCAGGCCGAGCAGATCATCCGCCAGGGCGGCATCATCTATCCGGCGTTGCCCAACGGCGCGGACTTCGTCGAGTTCCTGGATCAGATCAAGCCGATCTGGGAGGCCTCCGGTACCGACCGGCCGTTGTCGGTTGGCTATGGCGCCGATGCCAACGGCTTGCGCACACTGCCGAGATCACGCGGTGCCGGCGCCGAGCCCATCGAGTATCCGTTCACCCTGTTCAGCGGAGATGGCTGGGGCCCGCAGTTCGCCGCCGCCGGCATCCGGCCGGTGCAGGTCGATGCCCTGTCCATTCCGGGTGGCAAGACCTGGATCATGGACGAGGAAGGCATGTCCAACTACGGTCTGGTCGCCGACATTGTTGAAGGGATTCGCATCGAGGGTGGACAGGACGCCGTCACCGCGTTGTACAACTCCGCCGAAACCTACCTGCAGCTCTGGGAGCAGACGCTGGTGGCCTCGGAATCGGCGCGCCAGCAGCCGTCGGAGTAGCGTTCGTCGGAGAATTCCGGTCGTGAGCTTCGCCGTCGGATGCTGAGCCGGCCAACACGCGCCGCCCGGGCGGGTCTTGGGCTGATCCTGTGCCTGCCGACCGTCGTCGCCGCGCACGGGTTCGGCCGCCTGTACAACCTGCCGGTCCCGTTCTGGCTATATGCCTGGGGCGCCACCGCGGTGCTAGTGGTGTCCTTTCTGATCGCGCTGTATTTCGTCGCCGTGCCCACGGTCGGATCGATGCGGCCGGCCCGCGATTTGACCGGGACCGTTTGGGCGCGCGGCCTGCGCCGTGCCCGCCCCGTCCTGCAAGGGTTCAGCGTGGCGCTGCTGCTGCTGACGATCGCCACGGCACTGGTTGGCAACCGTGATCCGTACCGTAACTTCAGCATGACGTTCTTCTGGGTCGTGATCGTGCTGGGGCTGACCTATGTCACGGCATTGATCGGCAACGTGTACGCCGTGCTGAACCCCTGGCGCGGGCTCGCGGCCGCACTGGGCCGCGGCTGGCCGGAGTTTGTGCGCGGGCGCGTCACCTACCACGAGCGGCTGGGCGACTGGCCGGCGCTGGTGCTGCTGCTCGGTTTCATCTGGTTCGAGCTGTTCGGCCGTGGCGTGCCGCGCCAGCTTGGCGGGTTGCTGCTGGCGTATACGGGGATCAACGTGCTTGGCGTCTGGCTGGTCGGAGTCCGGGCCTGGTTCGGCCATTGCGAGTTCTTCTCGGTGTACTTCCGCCACATCGGTCGCATGGCGCCGCTGGCGTTTCGGCGCGGCAATGGCGGGCAGCCGTCGCGCCTGCTGGGTCGCACGCCGCTGTCGGGTCTGGTGGACGAACGGCCGGAGCGGCTGAGCACCGTGGTGTTCATCATGGCGATGCTGTCGACCACCGCGTTCGACGGGCTGCGCGCCACCCAGTTCTGGGTGCGATTGTTCTGGAACGACCCGACCGGTTGGGTCGAGCAGCTGATCGGTACCCGTCCGATCGAGAACATCCTGCTGGCGCGTCAGTGGTACATCGGCTGGGAGACGCTTTGTCTGATCGCGTCACCGTTCATCTACTTCGGGGTCTACATGCTCTGCATCGCCGTGGCCAGGGCACTGACGCGCAGCGACCGCGGCCTGAGGGATCTGGCGCTGGATTTCGCCTACCCGCTGCTGCCGATCGCGCTGGTCTACCACATGACCCACTACGCCACCCTGCTGCTCACGCAGGGTCTGAAGATCGTCAGCCTGCTGTCCGACCCCTTCGGCTGGGGCTGGAACCTGTTCGGAACCGCGATGAAGCTCAGGGCGCCGTTTCTGCCGGACATGGCCTGGGTCTGGCACACGCAGGTCGCACTGATCCTGATCGGTCACGTGCTGGGGGTTTACGTCTCCCACCGTGTCGCCGTACGGGTGTTTCGCTCGCGCCGCGATGCCGCCGTCAGCCAGCTCGCGCTGCTGGTGTTGATGGTGATGCTCACCATCGCCGGGCTGTGGATTATCGCCCAGCCGCTGACCGTGGAACGGATGACCTGAAATTTGTTGCTCCGGTGTTGTAAGAAATCCGTCGGAGGACGGGACTATCACCGTAAATCCTCTGGAGCAATGCGATGGAATCGGTGGAATTGATCGTCAAGTTTCTGATGCTGGGTGGTTTCATCACGTTGATGATGTGGCTGGACCGCCGCTTCGACTGGCGTATCGATGACTGGGCCTGCGGGATGGGCCGCGACAACCGGGACGACAGCGAGACCACGGCATTGCGCGAGCGCATCGCGTCGCTGGAGGCCGTGGTCGCCGACCGCGACTGGCAGCTGGATCAGGAATTCGACGCCCTGCAGCGCCGCAGCACCGGGTCGGCCTAAGGAGCTTCCTTCAGGCGTTGCGTCAGCGCGCCGATGAGAATGGACCGACAGCCGGCGATCACGCTCTCCTCCGGCTGGCGGTAGCCGCCCATGGCCCAGGCGCCGGCCGCGTAGATCACCGCTCCGATCAGCGACTGACCGAATATGGCGTTGTCCTCGTTCGGTTCGGCGAGGCTGGGTTCCAGCGATGCCGTCGCGGCCATGAGCAGCCCGGCAAACTCCACAACGGTTCGCATGTAGAGCGCCGTGATCTCGTCGCTGACGCCCAGCACCTCCGAGATCATGATGCGGGCGTTACGCGGATCACGCATGAAGCGGAAAAACGCCCGAAGTCCTGCCTCGCTGCGGGCCTCGATGCTGGCGTCGGTACCGTCCATCGCCGTGACCAGGGCCTGTTTCAGTTGCTCGCTGACCTGCGAGTAAACCGCCAGCAGCAGGCCCTCCGTGCTGCCGAACAGCTGATAGAAGTATCGGTCGGTATACCCCGCATGCTTGCACACGGCCCGGACCGTCGCGGCCCGGTAGCCCTCGGTGCCGATCAACTCGAAACCGGCATCCACGAACGCCTTGCGCCGTTCGGCCATGCGGTCTTCGTGACTTTGTCCCCCGTAGACCCGGCGGGGGCGGGCTGCTGCATTCATCATCACATTTGACGACACTTGTCCTCAGAAGTAAAGTGACGACATTCGTCTTCACATAGCGGGTTTTCGATGAAACAGTTCAAGGGCAAGGTCGCCGCCATCACCGGCGCGGGTTCGGGTATTGGTCGTGCGCTGGCACTCAACCTGGCACGGGCAGGCGTTGATCTGGCGCTCAGCGATATCAACGCCGAAAACCTGCTGGAAACGGCCAGGCTCGCGGAGGCCGCCGGTGCGACCGTGACGACCACGACGCTGGATGTCGCCGATCGGGACGCGGTGTTTGCCTGGGCCGAGGACATCGTCGCAAACCATGGTCGCGTCAACCTGTTGTTCAACAACGCCGGCGTCGCGCATGCCGCCGCGGCGGAAACCGCATCGCTGGACGACTTCCAGTGGCTGATGAACATCAACTTCTGGGGCGTCGTTCACGGCACGCAGGCCTTTCTGCCGCATCTGCGCGCATCCGGTGAGGGTCACATCGTCAATCTGTCCAGCCTGTTCGGGCTGGTGGGCATGCCCACCCAGGCGACCTACTGCGCCGCCAAGTTCGCGGTTCGCGGGTACACCGAGACGCTGCGCATGGAACTGGACATGGAAGGCGCACCGGTGAGCGCGACCTGTGTTCATCCGGGTGGTGTGGCGACCGGAATCAATCAGTCCGGTCGCATCGACGACAGCGTGACCCGCCTGACCGGCGACTCGGTCGAGTCCCACAAGCGCATGGCCGAGAAGATGATTCAGACCACCACGCCGGATCGCGCGGCCGAGATCATTCTGAACGCGGTCAAGCGCAACGCCCGCCGCGTGGTGGTAGGCCCGGACGCCCGGGCCCTGGACAAGATCGCCCGCCTGCTGGGGTCCGGCTACCAGTCGCTGATCCTGCGTCGGTACCCACGCAAGGACCCCGCGGCCGCCGTGTCCACGGAGAGCGCTCGTGGCATTTGACGGCAGCCAGTCCAGCGCGATGCGCGACCTCGATGTGCTGATCGTCGGTGCCGGCCTGTCCGGCATCGATGCCGCGTACCGGTTGCAGACCGAATGCCCGGACAAGACCTACGCCATCGTCGAGGCGCGTGACGCCATCGGCGGGACCTGGGATCTGTTCCGCTACCCGGGCATCCGCTCGGATTCGGACATGAGCACGCTGGGCTTTCCCTTCGAGCCCTGGGACAGCGATGTCAGCATCGCCGACGGCGAATCGATCCGCCGCTACATCCAGGACACCGCGGCCAAGTACGGCATCGACCGGAGCATCCGTTTCGGCCATCGCGTGACCAAGGCTGACTGGTGCTCCGAATCCTCGCGCTGGACGGTGACCTGCGCGACGGACGGAACCGAGCAGGTGTTCACCTGTCGCTTTCTCTATGCCTGTTCGGGTTACTACGACTACCAGGCCGGCTATCTGCCGAGTTTCCCGCATGTCGAGGACTACCAGGGTCTGCGGGTCCATCCGCAGCACTGGCCCGAGGACCTGGACATCACGGGCAAGCGCATCGTCGTCATCGGCAGCGGCGCCACGGCCATCACGCTGGTGCCGTCGCTGGTGGAGGACGCCGAGCACGTCACCATGCTTCAGCGCTCGCCGACCTTCGTCGTCAACCTGCCGCGTATCGACGCGATGGCGGGCAAGCTGCGTCGGTATCTGCCCAAGCGGACAGCCGGTTCGCTGACCCGCTGGAAGAACATCGCGCTGAGCATGTACTTCTATCAGTACGCGCGCCGGCGCCCGGATGACACGCGCTCCAAGCTGCTGCACTTCGCGCAGAAGCAGCTTGGCAGCGGGGTCGATGCGGCCACGCATTTCAATCCCAGCTACAAGCCCTGGGATCAGAGGCTCTGCATCGCTCCGGGCGGGGACTTGTTCCGCGCGCTGCGCAAGGGCCAGGCCTCCATCGTCACCGACCACATCGAGCGGTTCACGCCCACGGGCATCCGCACGCGATCCGGCCAGGACATCGAGGCCGACATTGTCGTGACCGCGACGGGTCTGGTGATCCAGCTGTTCGGCGGTGCATCGCTGAGCGTGGATGGCGAGCCAGTCAACACGGCCGACAAGCTGATCTACAAGGGCATGATGCTCGACGGCGTGCCGAACTTCGCCTTCGCCTTCGGCTATACCAATGCCTCGTGGACGCTGAAATGCGATCTGACCGCCCAGTATGTCTGCCGGCTGCTCAAGCGGATGGACAAGCGAGGCGCGAACGTTTGCCTGCCGGAGCGCGGGGAATCGGTCGAGCCGGAGCTGATGGTCGATCTGGACGCCGGTTATATCCAGCGCGCCCGGGGGGTGATGCCGCAGCAGGGCAGCGAGGCGCCCTGGCGCGTGCATCAGAACTACATTCTGGACCTTGCGGCGACACGGCTGAGCCGGATCGAGGACGGCACGATGCGGTTATATCCGGCGTCATCGGAGCGGAAAACGATGGCCGCGCCGACACGCGAGGTGGCCTGACACCGTGTGAGATCGGCGGCGGAGCGTGGCGTGACCTGATTCGTGGTCGCGTTACGATGCGGACCGCTCCATGGCGGTCGCTTGAATGCCCGAGTTCTATTCGCTGGTCAAAACGCTGCACGTCACCACCGTGCTCCTGTCGGGCGCGTTGTTCGTGCTCCGTGGGTTGCTGATGCTGGGCGATTCCGCCTGGAGCCGGCAACCCGGTCTGAAGCGCCTGACCTACGCCAACGACAGCGTGCTGCTTCTCGCCGGACTCGTGTTGATGTGGATCACGCGTCAATCGCCGATCACGTCGTCATGGCTGGCCGTGAAGCTCACATTGCTGCTGGTCTACATCGGTTTGGGAATCTGGGCGCTACGCAAGGGGCGCAGCCGGCGTCATCGTGCGACGTTCTTCGTCGCGGCGATTGCGACCTATCTGTTCATGCTGTCCATTGCTCTGACCCGGCACCCGCTTGGCGTGCTCTCACTACCCGGTTGGGTGTAGATCGGCCGGAACGCCGTGAGTTGACTCATCCAGAGCTGTCTTCGTCGGGCGCCTGCTCACGACGATGCTGATCCAGCCGATGTTTCGTCCGCTCCGACTGCGCGTCATCACGCTGCCGCTGTTCCTTCGTGCGCCCGAACCGGACCCGGTTCTCCGCCGCTTGGGTCGCGGCATCTTCACGTGCCTTGCGCTTGCGAAACTTGTTGAGGTTGCTGACCTTGCCCATTCGATGACCGGATGCACGCCAGGGGATACGCCGAGGCGGAACGCGCTCTGACCAGAGGTCGCAACCATCCGCGCCGCCAGGCGCAAGTCTACGAGGGTTTGGGGCCGGCGGCATGCCGGATGCCATCCCCCGCGGTGACGTTCGGGAACCGGGCCGCCTCGACTCCCCTTGGGAGAAATGACGGCATTTCCGCCGTTTTCGAGCGCCTCGCCGGATTTACTACCCAAAAGGTAGCAATCTGCGTGGCCTTGGTTCATGCTCGTGCCGTTCTGCACAGATCAAACCTTTAAATGCGGAATTGCACGGAAACCACCAACAACTGACGTGCGTTCCCGGAAAGTGGCGTCCACCGGATGGAGGCCAAGGGGTAGTTGCCGATGTCTGGGGATCCGGGTCACGGCCGAGAGTCGTCCGCCGACGGCGTTGACTACGCACGGCAACTCGACGATGTGCTGGCAGAGCTTCGGCGGTATCGGCGTGGCGTTCTGCGGGCCACTGGCGTGGTCGCGCTGTTCTTCGTGCTGACGGTGTGTCTCGCCCTGGTCGCCAGGACGCGGACGGCGGGCGCGCTGACCACGTCCACCGAAGTCGTCAATACCATGGGAAAGCAGCGCTGGCATGCGGCCGAACTGGGCTGGCGGCGCAAGTTTCGTGTCTGCGCGCCGCCCAGCGCCGCCTCGATGGATCGCCTTTCGTCCAGCGAGAGCGAGATGATGCAGGAATTGGTCACCGCGCAATCGACGATCGTGCAGCAGGGAAACCGTGCGGCACGCCTCCGGGAAGTCGCGAGTCTCACGGAAGGTCATGTCAATTTCCTGCTCCAGGAACCCGGCACCTGCTCGGCGGACTACCTGCAGGAAGTCGCGCGCCGCACCGATCAGCTAATCGCCGCCTATGACGCGCAGGTCGACACCGAGGTGGCGGCATACAAGGAGCAGATCGAGCACTTTCAGCTGACCGCAACCATCAACGCGCTGCTGACCATCTTCGGACTGACGGTGCTGATCCTGCTGGCCATCGTGCCCAGCAGACGGCGCTTCGCGGGAGCCATCGAACCTCTCAACAAGGTCGCGCAGCAACTCCAGCGCATGGCCGACAAGCTCCGGGCGCGCTCGCTGGAGGTCGAGGCGCTCCGGGGCGAGGTCGACGCCGCCGGCAACGCCAAGGACGCGTTCCTGGCGATGATGAGCCACGAGATCCGTACGCCAATGAATGGGATCGTGGCCACCGCGGACCTGCTCTCGCGGGAGCCCATGCCGGCCGAGGCGACACGGCTGGTGCACCTGATCCAGCGATCGGGCGAGTCGTTGCTGACGGTGATCAACGATGTCCTGGATTTCTCCAAAATCCAGTCCGGCCAGATGGCGCGGGAAGTCATCAGCTTTGATCTGGAATCACTGGTTCATGACCAGGTGGCGACCATGCAGGGTTTCGCCTCGCAGCGGCGCGTCGAGCTGCACAGCTTCGTGGCGCCGGAGCTGCCGGCGCTGGTCGGGGGGGATCTGGCCAAGATTCGCCAGATTCTGAGCAATCTGATCACCAACGCGATCAAGTTCTCGGCGGGTCAGCGGTATCAGGTTGGCATGGTGCTGGTCACCGTGGATTGCGGGGAGATGACCGACCAGACGGTGCCCGTGACCATTCACGTGCGCGATAACGGGATCGGGATGTCGCAGGAACAGCAGCAGCAACTGTTTCGTCCCTTTACCCAGCTGGACACCTCGACCAGTCGCCGATTCGGGGGTACCGGTCTCGGGCTGAGTATCGTGTCGCGCCTGGTCGAATTGCTGGGCGGCACCATTCGCGTGCAATCGACGCAGGGTGCCGGCAGCGTGTTCTCGGTGGCCCTGCCGCTGGCAACGGTGGACACCTCACCCGCGATTCCGCCGGAGTGCCGCCTGGACGGCGCCGCGGTGGCGATCGTGTCGATACGGGATACGCTGCTGGACTATGCATCACGTTATGTCGCCCACGCTGGTGGCGTGCCGGTGAATTGCGACTCGATACCGCGACTGCGATCGGCCCTGAACGCGCCGGCCGGCCCCCCCGTCAATCACGTGATCATCGACAGCGAATTGCCGAATCACGATCAGATTTTCGAATGGCTGCGCGACCGCTCCCCGTCGGACCCGAAGGGCATGGCCACGGTCGCGTTGCGTGTGCTCAGCGGCGAGGAGCCGCGGCGGGAGGACAACGGCGTGGTTGCCTGTCCGAGCAACCCGTTACGGCAGTCCACGCTGCTGTACGCGCTGGCCATCGCTGACGGTCGCATCAATGGCAGCGCGCCCGCTAAGGCGCATGCGGAAGCGCTGCCAGCATCGCGCCGCTCGCTGCTGACCCAGGACCAGGCCGAGGCCGCCGGCAGCCTGGTTCTGCTGGCGGAAGACAACAAGATCAATCAGGAAGTCATCGTGCGGCAGCTGGCCTCGCTCGGTTACACGGCGATCGTCGCCGATGACGGACAGAACGCGTACGAGATCTGGAGCCGGCGACGGATCGCGCTGCTGCTGACCGATCTGCACATGCCCAGGGTGGACGGATTCACGCTGACGACGATGATTCGGAGCGCCGAAGCCGGTGCGTCACGGCGTACGCCGATCATCGCGATCACCGCGGCGACGATATCCGGCGAGCGGGAGGCCTGCATCGACACGGGCATGGACGGCTTCGTGAGCAAGCCGGTTGCGATCGGCGCGCTGAAGCAGTTGATGGAAAAGTGGCTGCCGGGTGACACCGAGGATGAGCCGCCACCGATGGGCGACTCGCCGCCGCGGCAGCCGGCGCCGGGGAACGACACGGCGGCGCCGCCGGTCGTAGATGTCGCGGCCGCCAGGGCCGCGATCGGGGACGACCCGGTGTTTCATCGTCAGCTCTGCGAGAGCTACCTGAAGCAGCTCGAGTCCACGATCGATGAATTGCGGGCGGCGCTCACGCTCAAGCCACCCGATCCGAACACGATCAAGCAGGTTGCCCACGGCTCCAAATCGGCGGCCGCGAGCGTGGCGGCGATTCGTCTCCGTGACCTGCTCGAACAGATTGAACACGCCGCGGATGCCGGTGACATGGACCGTATCGGGCCACTGGTTGGGCAACTGCCGGAGGCGAAAGACCAATTGAAGGACTGGATAAGGACACAGTCATGACCAACGGCGTGGGCGGCCAGGGTTCGGCAAAGGCGTCAACGGGTGGCGTGCTGGTGGTGGAGGATAACGAGATCACCCAGCAGGTGCTGACGCGGGCGCTGCATGAAATCGGCGTGGACGAGGTGCGATGCTGCCTGAACGGGGCGGAAGCGCTGTCCGTGGTCGCGGATCATCCCGGTGACATCAACACCATTCTCTGCGATCTGAACATGCCCAACATGGACGGTCTGGAGTTCGTGCGCCGGCTGGCGGATCTCAGGTTCGCCGGGGGTGTGATCCTCGTGTCCGGAGAGCGCCGGGCGATTCTCGACACCGCGGGGCGGCTCGCCCGAAGCCACCGGCTGCATCTCCTGGGCGTATTGCAGAAGCCCGTGACGCAGGCCGATCTGAGGAGGATGTTCCGGCGGGCGGAGCAGGAGGCGCGTACGCCCAGGCACTTCGGTGCCCGTTCCAGCTTCCGGCCGACGGCGGACGATCTCAGACACGCGCTGGAGCAGGGTCATGTCTATCCCGTGTACCAGCCCAAGGTGCGGCTGGACGATCGCACGATCGGCGGTGTGGAGGCGTTGGCGCGCTGGAAACATCCAACCTACGGCCATGTCTCACCGGGCGTGTTCGTTCCGCTGGCCGAGGCGGCCGGCCTGATCAATGAACTGACGTTGGCGATCGTGTCGCAGGGCGTCGACGACATGGCCGACTGGGCGACGCGCGGTTATCGCGTGGATACCTCGTTCAACATGTCCATGCAGATACTCAACCTCGGTGATGGCGACGCGGGCGACGCGGTTGTCCGCAAGTTGCTGGACATTCTCGACAAGCAGCACATCCAGCCGGAAGCCGTTTACCTGGAGGTGACGGAGTCACGCATCGCCGCGGACGCCAAGGCCGCCATGGAGCTGCTCAGCCGGATTGCGCTGCGCGGGTTCAGCCTGTCCATCGACGATTTCGGCACCGGCTATTCCAACCTGCAGAAGCTGCAGGACCTGCCGTTCTCCGAACTCAAGCTCGACCGCTCCTTCGTGGTCGAGGCGATGGTCAGCGACCGGGGCCGGGCGATCCTGGAATCCACGGTGCATCTGGCCAAGCAGCTGGAGCTGACCATCACCGCCGAAGGCGTGGAAACCCAGGACCAGCTCGCGCTGGTCGAGGCGATTGGCTGCGATCTGGTCCAGGGGTTTTATTTCGCCCGTCCCATGGACAGCGACTCACTGATGACCTGGATGGACGGATGGTCGGCTCGAAGCCTCGCCAACCGCTGAAGTCCTACGCCGTGATGTCGCCCTCGCCCTGCCGGCTCACGAACTCGGCGATGCCGTCGACGCCGAAATCCTCGCTGCGGAGGGCTTCCAGCCGGAGTTGCAGCGATTGCCGGCGGCCAGCGGACGTCCGGATCACGTCGAGGATGACCGTCTCCTCGCGGCCGGTCAGCAAATCCTCGCAGGCGGCCGCGTAGTCGGCCAGGGGTTCGGTCTCAATCACCCGGTGCATGGATCGCCCTACCAGTGGGAAGCCGGTCGTATCGAGGCCGTAGACGTTGCTGGCCGCGGCATTGATCAGCACGACATGCCGCTCGGCATCAAGCACCACGCAGGGGATCGGCGCCTTCGCGACGGCAGCTTCCAGCCGGTCCCGGTAGCGCGCCGTGTGTTCGGCGGTTTCGCGACTCCAGATGGCACCGCCGAACACCTGGGTCTGCGCGCGAACCAGCGAGTCGCGGTCGGACAGTGCCGCGCCCCACATCTCGATGGATCGCGTGTCTCCGCTTGGCAGCACGACGCGGAAGCTCTGACGGAACGGCGCAACGTCCTCGATCGCGGTTTCCATGGCGCGGTAGACGCGAGACCGGTCATCCTTGTGCAGAAAACCGCAGAACGTCTCCCGGGTGCTGATGCGCTGATGCACGTCGTCGATGCCCAGCACTCTGGAGAACTTGTCCGAGTTCCAGAAGAAGCCTGTTGCGATATCCCAGGACCAGAACGCGATGTCAGGGGCAAATTCCAGGATGTCCATGAGGTGCGCGAGCCCCCGGGCCTCGTCATTGATGGAGCTCGCGCGCGCGATCGCGTCCCGGCGGTCGTGGATGTCCTGAATGGACCCGGTCATGCGGTAGGCTCGCCCGTCCGCGCCTCGCAACGCCTCGCCGCGTGACCGGAACCAGCGGTATTCGCCGGATCGCGTGCGCAGCCGGAACTCGATGTCGAAGCCGGTTTCCTCGCGGGGCAGTGCCCCCATCCGAGCCAGCACCTCCTGCGCCTCCGCCGGGTGGAGGCGGTCTTGTATGCCCGGGAAATTCGACGGGAATCCATCGTCTTCCGGGTATCCGAGCAGTGCGAGAAACCGTGGGGAGAACCAGGTTTCGCCGGACTCGATGTCCCAGTCCCACAGGCCGTCTCGGCCACCACTCACGGCAAGGCTCACCCGCTCCAGCGCCTTGGCCAGCACCGCCTCGTCGTCGGTCAGAGGGCGCAGAATTCCGGTGATCGTCGCCTCCGACGCCGTGGTGCGATCGACGGCTTCTGCCTGCATCCACATGCCCAGTCTGTCGCCATTGCTGCGATGAATGCTCAGCGGCAGGGCGAAGGCGGTACCGTGCTCCAGGTGCTGCTTGACCGCCCGCCTGACGGCCGACTGATCGTTCGGAGCAAGCCGCGCATACAGCGCGGTATCGGTCCACGATGTGGAGCCGAGCCCGATTTCCGAGGACAGCCGCGGTGTGAGCTGCAGCGTGTCGTCATGCCAGGTGAATGCCCAGGACGCCCTGTCCGACAGGTCGCCATCCTCCCGGGTCTGACGGTAGGCCTGGAACGTCAGTGCAACCAGCAGGATCGCCAGAATGACCAACGCCTCGGTGACCAGCGGCGGTGGCGCCTGACCGGCGTATTCGCGGAACAGGATCACGCCGGCAACGGCCAATACCAGGGCCGCGAGCGCGGGCAGAATCGGCGAGTCGTTCAGCCGCATCGGCTGACGCCGGCTTGGAACGGCAAGCGGCGGAACACGACGGCAGCAGCGGCCAAAATGGTTCGGGCGTTCCCTCGCTCCGGGCCGACAACGCCAGTGACTGGATGTCTGGTCATTGAATCTGTCGAGTCCCCCCACCCGGACAGATGGCCGATCAAGTCAGTCTAGTCGAGCGCCTTTCGGGATGCCACAGGCCACAGATGGCCACGTGCTTCCGTCAATCCTCCGGCTCGTACCCCAGATTCGGCCCCAGCCACTGCTCGGCGGTGGCCAGGTCCCAGCCCTTGCGCTTGGCGTAGTCCTCGACCTGGTCCTTGCCCACTCGGCCGACGACGAAGTAGCGGGAGTCCGGGTGCGAGTAGTACCAGCCTGAGACCGAGGCGCCGGGCCACATGGCGCGGGATTCGGTGAGCTGGATGCCGATTTCCGACTCGACGTCGAGCAGCTTCCACAGGGTGTCCTTCTCCGTGTGCTCGGGGCAGGCCGGGTAGCCGGGCGCCGGACGGATGCCCTGATACTTTTCCGCGATCAGGTCCTCGTTGCTCATCGACTCGTTGGGCTGGTAACCCCACAGTTCGGTGCGGACCCGCTTGTGCAGATGTTCGGCGAAGGACTCGGCCAGCCGATCCGCCAGGGCTTCGAGCATGATGGCCGAATAATCGTCGTGAGCATCCTTGAAGCGCTGGACGTGCGCCTCAATGCCATCCCCCGTTGTCACCGCGAAACCGCCGACCCAGTCGGCGAGGCCCGAACCCGCCGGCGCGACGAAGTCCCCGAGGCAGTGATTCGGCACCCCGGCGCGGTGCTCGGATTGCTGACGCAGGTTCAGCAGCCTGCAGCGTTCGGTCTCGCGGGATTCGTCGGTGTAGACGATCACGTCGTCGCCATCCGCATTGGCCGGGAAGAAGCCGCAGATGCCGTGCGCCTGAATCCAGCCCTCGTCGACGATCTTCTTCAGCATCGCCTGGGCGTCGTCGAACAGCTTGCGTGCCTCGGGGCCCTTGGTCGGGTCGTTGAGGATCTCCGGGTACTTGCCCTTCATTTCCCAGGCGATGAAGAACGGCGTCCAGTCGATGGTGTCGATCAGCGTCTCGATCGGATAGTCGCGCAACACGGTCACGCCGGGCTCCAGCGGCTTCGGCGGCGTGTAGGCTGACCAGTCGCAGGACCAGGCGTTGGCGCGGGCCGCCGGCAGCTTCAGCAGCTTCTGCTTCGACTTGCCGCTGTGGCGGGCGCGAATCTTGTCGAACTCGGTGGTGATCTCGGCGGCAAAGTCGGCCTTCTGCTCCGAAAGCAGCTTGGCGGCGACGCCGACGGCGCGTGAGGCGTCCTTCACCCAGACGACCGGTTCGTCGTAGGCCTTGTCGATCTTCACGGCCGTGTGCGCCCGCGACGTGGTCGCACCGCCGATCAGCAGCGGCTGCTTCATGCCGCGTCGCTGCATCTCGCTGGCGACATAGACCATCTCGTCCAGCGATGGCGTGATCAGGCCGGAGAGCCCGACGATGTCGGCATTCTCCTTCTGCGCGGTATCGAGAATGGTGTCGGCCGAAACCATGACGCCCAGATCGACCACCTCGAAGTTGTTGCAGCCGAGCACGACGCCGACGATGTTCTTGCCGATGTCGTGGACATCGCCCTTCACCGTGGCGAGCACGATCTTGCCCGCGGACTCGCGCCCGCCCTCGGCCTTCTCCGCTTCGATGAACGGAATCAGGTGGGCCACGGCCTTCTTCATCACGCGGGCCGACTTGACCACCTGCGGCAGGAACATCTTGCCCGCGCCGAACAGGTCGCCAACGACGTTCATGCCGTCCATCAGCGGCCCTTCGATCACATGCAGCGGCCGTTCGGCGCGCTGCCGGGCCTCCTCGGTGTCCTCGACCACGTAGGCGTCGATGCCACGGACCAGCGCGTGTTCCAGCCGCTTCTCCACCGGCTGTTCGCGCCAGGCCAGGTCATCCTTCTTTTCCTTGGCCTTGCCGTCGCCGCGGAAGCGCTCGGCGGCCTCCAGCAGGCGTTCGGTGGCGTCCGGCCGGCGGTTGAGAATCACGTCCTCGATCAGGTCGCGCAGTTCGGGGGCCAGATCGTCATAGATGTCGAGCTGGCCGGCGTTGACGATGCCCATGTCCATGCCGGCGGCGATGGCGTGGTACAGGAACACCGAATGCATGGCCCGGCGCACCGGTTCGTTGCCGCGGAACGAGAACGACACGTTCGACAGGCCACCGGAGATGTGACAGTGCGGGCAGGACTGGCGAATGCGGCGGGTCGCCTCGATGAAGTCCACGGCGTAGTTGTTGTGTTCCTCGATCCCGGTCGCGACAGCGAAGATGTTGGGGTCGAAGATGATGTCCTCGGCCGGGAAACCGACCGTTTCCGTCAGCACCTTGTACGCGCGCTCGCAGATCTCGACCTTGCGATCCTCGGTGTCGGCCTGCCCCGTCTCGTCGAAGGCCATGACCACGACGGCGGCGCCGTAGTCCATGCACAGCTGTGCCTGTTCGATGAACTTGTCCTCGCCTTCCTTCAGCGAGATGGAGTTGACGATGCACTTGCCCTGGGCGCATTGCAGGCCCGCCTCGATCACCTCCCATTTGGAGCTGTCGATCATGATCGGCACGCGGGCGATGTCGGGCTCACCGGCGATCAGGTTCAGGAAGGTGCGCATGGCCTGGACCGAGTCCAGCATGCCCTCGTCCATGTTGACGTCGATAATCTGCGCGCCGTTCTCGACCTGGTCCCGGGCCACATCCAGCGCGGTGGCGTAGTCGCCCTCCTTGATCAGGCGCTTGAAGCGGGCGGAGCCGGTGACATTGGTGCGTTCGCCGACGTTGACGAAAGTTGCTGTTGATTTCATTGCTTTTCGATGTGGTTCAGGCGGCGACCGTGAAGGGTTCCAGGCCGGACAGGCGCATGGCGGGGTCCAGCGACGCGGGCTTGCGCGGCGCCTTGCCGGCCACCGCTCCGGCGATCGCGGCGATGTGCTCCGGGGTGGAGCCGCAGCAGCCGCCCACCAGATTCACCAGACCGGACTCGGCCCATTCGCCGACGTATTCGGCCATGTCCTCCGGCTCCAGATCGTACTCGCCGAACTCGTTCGGCAGGCCGGCATTCGGGTAGGCCAGCGTGTAGCCCTCGGCGATCCGGGCCATCTCGGCGACGTACTGGCGCAGCGCGTCAGGGCCAAGCGCGCAGTTCAGCCCGATCGCCAGCGGGCGGGCATGGCGCATGGAGTTGTAGAACGCCTCGGTGGTCTGGCCGGACAGGGTGCGGCCCGACGCGTCGGTGATGGTGCCGGAGATCAACAGCGGGATATCCACGCCACGTTCGCGCAGCAGTCGCTTGCAGGCGAAGATCGCCGCCTTGGCGTTGAGCGTGTCGAAGATCGTCTCGATCAGCAGTCCGTCGACGCCGCCGTCCAGCAGGCCGGTCGCCGCTTCCTTGTAGGCCACGACCAGTTCGTCGAAGGTCACGTTGCGCTTGCCGGGGTCGTTCACGTCGGGCGAGATCGATGCCGTGCGATTGGTCGGGCCGATGGCTCCGAGCACAAAGCGCGGCTTGTCCGCGGTGCTGCGGGCCTCGGCGGCCTCGCGGGCCAGTTCGGCCGAGACCTTGTTCAGTTCGTAGGCCAGTGACTCCATGCCGTAGTCGGCCTGGGCGATCGTCGTCGCCGAAAACGTGTTGGTCTCGACGATGTCCGAGCCGGCGTCCAGATACTGACCGTGAATCTCGCGGATGATGTCGGGCTGAGTCAGCGACAACAGGTCGTTGTTGCCCT
>NZ_CAXFCL010000310.1:0-7702 GCF_964000955.1 uncultured Abyssibacter sp. | reverse complement strand
GAGCCTGAGAAACGCGACCAGCCCCCCGACCAGACTTTCACCAGCCACCAGACCCGCGGCCAGCGCGATCACGAAACGCGCCGACCAGCGCGGCGCGACCAGTGCCGCGATCGCCGCCGCGACTGATCCGATGAACAGGCTGATCGAGTTAGACGCCGGAATCACGAACGCCAGCCCCGCCGCCGGCGCGCTGGGCGCGTAGCGCGCGATCACACCGGAACCCAGAACCCGGGCGCAGGCGATCAGCACGCCGGCGATCGCGCCGGTCACCATCGCCGACATCGCGCCGGCCGGCACAGCGGACAGGCCACCGGACAGCACCTCGGCCACGGCCTTCCAGGTGACGACAGCCGGCGCCGGCCATTCCGGGGTAATCAGCATGCCCTGCGGGTCGGGAATCAACGCGAGGTAGGCCAGCGACCCGACCACGCTGCCGGTGAGAATGCCGAACAACTGCGCCGTGACCTGGAGACGCGGCGTGGCGCCGACCAGATAACCGGTCTTCAAATCGTTCAGCAGGTCGGCGCATTGCCCGGCCGCGCCACCGGCCACGTTGGCCGTCATCAGATTCGCGGTGAGATTGGCCGGTGCCAGCACGCCAAAGCTCAACTGCGACACCTTGCCCAGCGCGCCGATCGGCGGAATGCCCGTCTCCCCGACCACGCGCGCGGCGACTACGGCCAGCCCGTAGGCCAGCAGCACCGCGAGCACCGCGGTGATCAGGTCGATGCCGAACAGCGCGGTCTGGGCAACAGTCGCCACGGCCAGCGTCACGATGAAACCGATCCAGAACGCGCGCCGGGAAATCGGCATGTCGAAATCGATGTCCTTGCCACCCGCGCTGACGCGGCGGCGGCGGACCACCGCCAGACCGAACGCGGTCAGCGAAGACGCCACCATCAACGCGACCCCGGGCCACAACAACCACTCGACCAGCGGCGGGTACCAGAAATCGCCGGCGCCTTCGCCCAGCGTGACCATGCCGCGGGCCAGCAGCTCCGGCGCCAGCAGGCCCCAGGCGAGCACCGCGCCAATCAGCAGCGATAGCCCCGCACGCAGACCGATGATGGCGCCGAAACCGACCAGCAGCAGCGACGGATCCAGCGCGAACCCGAGCTGGCCACCACCGAGGCTGCGCCCGGCCATCGCGCCACTCCCGGCCAGACGAAAGGGCAGCGGCCAGGCCGAGAGCCAACTGGTGAACGATTCCAGCGCCTTGACCGCACCGGAGACCAGCAGGCTGCCCAGCAGAACGCGACCCCGGGCGGCCGCCTCGGCGCCGCGGCCGTAGATTTCCTTGACCGTTTCCGCGGTGGCGACGCCAGCCGGGAAGGTCAGTTGCTCGATGATCAGCAACTGACGCCGCATGGAGACCGCGACGCAAACGCCCAGCAGGCTCACCGCGCAAACCCAGGCGGGGAGCCAGTGCAGCGGCAGCGTCTGCCCGGTCAGCAGGGCCAGGGCCGGAATCGGCGCCACCAACCCGCCGGAGATGATCGAGGCCGCCGACGACGCCGTGGTCTGGTTGATGTTGTTTTCCAGCAGCCCCCAGTGACGGGCGCCCAGCGGGGCGGCGGCCAGATTCCAGAATCCGTAGGACAGCAGGGCCGCCACGATCGACATGTTGAAGGACCAGCCGATCTTCAGCCCGGAGTAGACGTTGCAGGGGGTCAGAATCGCGCCGAGCACGATCCCGGTCACCACACTCCGCCGCGTCAGTTCCCGTGCGGCGCCGGTTTGTGGACTTGGCTCAGGGATGAGCCATCATCCAGCTGACCGGCAGATTCGAACGCAGTCGATCGAGCTGATCCGTCAGCGCCCGTCGCCCATAGTGCTCCGCCGCCCCCTGGCCCCAGACCGGGCCGGGCCAGGCAGGGTCGCCGCCGACACGGGCGATGACGTGCACATGCAACTGCGGAACGATGTTGCCCAGCGCTGCGATGTTGAGCTTGTCGGCATCATAAAGCCGCGTCAGCACGCGGCCGGTGTCCGTCACCTCGCGCCACAACTGCGCCTGCGCACCGTCGGCCAGCTCATGAATCTCGACGACGTTCGCCACGCGCGGCACCAGAATCAGCCAGGGATAGCGCGCGTCATCCATCAGGCGCACATTGCAGAGCTCGAGGTCGCCGATTTCGACCGAGTCTTCCTGCAGACGGGGGTCGAGGACGAAGTCTCCCATGACCGGTCCGCGGCCTCAGCCGGACTGCAGCAGCGGCGGCATCAGCTTGGTCAGCTCGCCGCGTCGTTTGGTCGCCGCGCCGGTCAGCGCGAATCCGTTGGGCTGGCCCGCGTCGTCGGTGAAGATCGCGGTCAGGTCGCGCCCCTCACCCTCGATCGAGCTCCAGCTTCCCGATGCGCTCTGGGGCGGGCAGACGATGGTCGGACACATCGGTGTCTTCACCGCCACCGGCATCGCCGGCCAGCTCAGCCGCGTGGTCTCGCCAGCCAGCGTCGCGGCCAGCGCCCGAGCCGCATGGGTGGTGGGCATGATGTAGGGCAGTACGTAGCCATTGACCTCGGCGCAGTCACCCAGCGCGTACACATCCGCGGCGCTGGTCGCCAAGTGATCGTCGACGACGATTCCGCGATGACAATTCAGCCCAGCCGCACTTGCCAGCGTGGTGCGCGGTGCGAGTCCAACCGCCGACAGCACGATATCCACCTGAATGCTGTCACCGGTGGAGGTTTCGACCGTCAGCGCCTCGCCGTTGCGCTCGATCCGACTCACTGACTGGCCCAGATGCAGCGAGACGCCGCCTTCGGCCAGCGCGTCGCCCAGCGCCTTGCCCAGCGGCTGCGGCACCAGCCGCGACAGTGGCCAGTCGGCGACGTCGATCAGATGCACCACGTGATCGGTCGCCGCCAGATCGTTGGCGAACTCGCTACCGATCAGCCCCGCGCCGATGATTGCGACGCGACCGCCGGCAGGCAGGTTGTCACGGAAGCCGCGGTAGTCCAGCAGGTCATTGACGGAACGCACCTCGCCGGCACCGCTGCCCTCGAACGGCAGCCGGATGGGGTCGGCGCCCAGTGCCAGCACCAGCTTGCCGTAGGCGATCTGTTCGCCGTCGGCGAGCTCGATGCGATGCGCCGCTGCATCGATCTTCGTCACCCGGCATTGCGCACGAACCGACGCATCCAGCATCTCGGCCAGCTTGTCCGGCGATTGCATGATCAGCGCGTCAGGATGCTTGCCGTCCGCCAGCGCCTTGGAGAGGTTGGGCTTGTAGTAGGCCGCGCCGTCGTCCGCGGTGAGATAAAGCAGCGGCGCTTCCGGGTCGCGCTTGCGGAACTCGCGACCGAGCATCACGCCGGCATGACCGGTTCCGATGATGACGATGGGAGCCATCAATCGATCGGGATCATCTCGAAATCGGCCTTGCCGGCGCCACAGTCCGGGCAGGTCCAGTCGTCGGGGACGTCTTCCCAGCGCGTGCCGGGCTCGATGCCGTCATCCGGCCAGCCCTCGGCTTCGTCGTACACGTAGTCACATACTTGGCACTGCCAGCGTCTCAAGCTCATTCGTCATCTACTCGTTCGAAATCAATCTTTTCGCGAACCGCGCAATCCGGACACGGCCAGTCGTCCGGCACCCTAGACCAAGCGGTACCCGGCGGGAAACCTTCCTTGGGAAAGCCTTCGGCCTCGTCGTAGACGAAACCGCAGTTATCACATTGATATCTCGCCATTTTCTGCCCTTCGCATATAAAAAAGCGGGCGCTGGGCGCCCGCGAATCTTACCGCAGCCGGGGATCAGGCCGGTTGCGGATAGCGCGCCAGCAAAGCGGCACGCTTCGGGGGATGCAGGTTGGCGCGGGTCAGGTCACCGTTGTAGTGGGCGACCACGCGCGGGTCCATCACCTTGCGCCACAGCGGCGGGAAATAGGCCAGCAGCACCATGCCGGCGTAACCGGACGGCAACTGCGGTGCCTCGCTGAACTCACGCAGCGCCTGGTAGCGACGCGTCGGGTTGGCGTGGTGATCGGAATGACGCTGAAGCTGGTACAGCAACACGTTGGTCACGATGTGATTGCTGTTCCAGGAATGCTCCGGCCGGCAGCGCTCGTAGCGGCCCGATTCGGTCTTCTGTCGCACCAGTCCGTAGTGCTCCAGATAGTTCACCACCTCCAGCAGCGAGAAGCCGTAGACCGACTGGATCACCAGAAACGGCAACACCGCCCAGCCCAGCCAGAGGGCCATCGCGCCCCAAAGGGCAACCGACATCAGCCAGGCCTGGATGTTCTCGTTCTCCAGGGTCCACGGTCCCTTGCCCAGACGCGCGAGCCGCTGCTTCTCCAGCGACCAGGCCGAGCGCAGGCTGCCGATCACGGTCCGCGGCAGAAAGGCGTAGAAGCTCTCGCCCATGCGCGAGCTGGCGGGATCCTCCGGCGTGGCGACGTTCTTGTGGTGGCCCCGGTTGTGTTCCACGAAGAAATGGCCGTAGAAGACCGGTGCCAGCGCGATCTTGGCCAGCCAGCGTTCGGTCGCGCCCTTCTTGTGGCCGAGCTCGTGCGCGGTATTGATCGACAGCCCCGAGACACCACCCAGGCTGATCGCCAGCCCCAGCCCCTCCCACCAGGCCAGTCCGCCGTTGACGAACATCCACCCGCCCCACGCGAAGATCGCGAAATGCAGCGGGATGAACAGATAGACGATCCAGCGGTAATAGGCGTCGCTCTCCAGATCGGGGACGACGGATTCCGGCGGATTGTTCTCATCCGTGCCGATCAGCCAGTCCATCGCGGGAATCACCGTGTAGATGAAGATCAGCGGCCAGAACCAGAAGATGCCCCAGCCGGTGAGCTCGACCAGCAGGTAGCCCCCGAGCGGCAAGGTGGGCACGACCAGTCCCATCAGCCACCAATAGCGCTTGCCGTCGCGGTAGGACGCATCGGCGGTCAGCGTCGTGGAATTCATCGCTCCTCTCCTGATCTTTTATTAATCGATCGTTTAGTTGAACGATAGTTCAACGCCCCGGGCTGATCAAGACATGACCAGTCGAGCCCGACAAGCGGCGTCAATCGGAGCAGAAGTATTCGCTGTTCAGCAGCCCCGCCAGATGCTCGTAGTCCGCATCCAGCGCCTGCTCCGACGCCTTCAGCCAGTCCCGCAGTGCCGGCGCGGTTTCGTCGTGCCGCATCACCCGCATCAGATGACGCTGCTGGTTGATGACCGCGTTAAGGGACAGCAGCAGCGTGCGTTCGAATGCGGCGCCGGTCTGTCCGAGAAACGGCGTACCGGTGGTCATCCCCCGCTGCTTGATCACCGACAGCCGCTTCCTTTGCTCGTAACGGGGCAAGCCGTCGTCGTCCAGGCGCAGGTCGTCGCGCTCACGCTCGAAGGTCTCCAGCGCATCGGCATGTTCGCCCATGGTCCGCGACACCGTCTTCACGGCCGCCTCGACCGCGTCGGATTCCTGCTTAACCCACAGCAGCTGATCCACGTGACGCATCTTGCCGGCGATCCAGTGCAGCTGCGCGTAACCATGGTTCAGTGCTTCACGCGCATCGGATGCCGGTTGGGCGACGGGTCGCGTGGCGCAGGCGCCGGTCAGCGCCGAGGCGAGCATGACGAGAAGAATCCATCGAATGCGATGCATGCGCATGTCCTCAGAATCTCCATTCCAGTCGCGAGCCGCCCCACACCAGTGTCAGGGGCTCGAACTGCCCCGAGAGCACATGGCCGGTCCCGGTGGCTTCGGTGCGATCCTCGACAACGGCCGCCTTGCCGCGAATCACCCCGGCGCTCAGAACCAGCGCCAGATGTTCCATCGCCTGCCACCGCAGTCCGCCGGACAGGTAGGTGCGGTCGGAATCCGGCGCCCGGGCGCTGCGGGTGGTGTCATCCACCGTGGATGACGACTGGGCGTAGCCGGCCGAAACGGTCCAGCGATCGAACAGCCGGTAGCGCAGCCCGACCGCGACCAGCACGCTGTCGTTGAAGCGCAGGGGTTCCACCACCGTCGGTGTCGCGTTGTCGAAGCGGACCGTGGCCGCCTGCAACCGGGACCAGCGCGTCCACCGCAGGGTCGAGGCGACCGCCCAGCGCCCCCGCTGCCAGATCAGCGCGGACGACAGGGTTTCCGGCAACTCGATATCCGTCCGGAAGCGGGTGTCGGTGGACGCCGCCTCGACGAGGTTCAGCACCTCCTCCTCGTAGGAGCGACCCAGTGCCGCCAGCCCGACACGAACGGCGCCAAGACACGGATCGCTGTCGAAGTCCTCCAGCGTCCAGTCGTCCCGCGCCCGCCCGGCGCGGCCGCTCAGACCATGGTCGATCGGCGAGCGGTAGCTCAGACCCCAGGCCAGGCCAGGCGTGATCTGCGCGCGCAGCCCGGCCTGCCAGCCAAGCGCGAACTCGCGTGACTCCAGGCGGTTCAGGACATCGTATTTGCCGGGCAGCGTGGGTTCGCCGGCAAGCACGCAGGCGGGCGTGGTCGCATCGAAGCCGACCTCCCGGACCACCTCCTGCTGGATGTAGCTACCGATGTCCACGGCATTGGCGAACTCCGAATCGAAGACCTGGGCTCGCAGCCCGACCCCGAGACGCAACCAGGATTGCGCCTGCCAGGCGACGGCGGGCACCAGCTCGACGCCGCGGATCACCGCATCCACCGAGTGGTAGCGGCCGACCCAGTCCGGATCGAAGCGCAATGTGATGCCGTAGGGCGCGCTCAGGCTGACGCCGACGGCCCAGCGCTGATTCAGCCGATGCGACAGCACGATGTCCGGCAGCGGCAGATCCAGACGACCGGGGTCGCCACCCTGACCGCCATCGATGGTCGAGCCATCGGTGTCGGTGCGCTCGGCGTCACCGGAGAACTCGGTGGAGTAGTAGGCCAGATGCCCACCAAAAGTCAGCGAGGTCCTGGCCGTCGCGCCGTGCAAGGCCGGGTTGCGCGCGGCGGCGCCCGCGTCGGAACGATCCGCGTCCACGCCGGCGAAGGCCAGGCCGCTGCCGGCCACGCTGTCGAAGGGCAGGCCGAAGCTGCCGTTGCTGGCGACCCGCGGCGCCCAGACCAGCAATGCGACGGCCAGGGCCCCAAGGGCCGCGCCGTGACGGTCAACGCTGATCGTCATCCACCGAGGCCGCACGCTCATCCTGGCCGATGACGGACTTCAGTGATTTCCACGGCGAAATCTCGGCCACGCGATCATGAGTCGTCGCGATCCGGTGCATGTCGTCGGCGATCTGGATGATCGCCCGGATGGTCTCCAGCACGACACGCGTGAGCACCGTGCCGACCAGAAAGTACGCGGGCCCGACGATGACCAGAAAGAAAATGCCCAGCGGCAGCGACTTGGTGAACGCGTCGGAAATGGTCGCAATACAGAACACGCCCAGCCCGAGGAGGAAGACCACGTAGACCGGCGTGAGCATGCGGGTCGCCAGGGCCTGGTGAAAACCGATGTCGTGAATGGCCGCCCACAACGGTCCAAGGCGGGTGCGTGCTTCGTCGTTCCAGTGTGTCCGGGACATGGAGCCTCCTGACATTCGGGGCCGCAACGGGTACCATCCGCGCATCCGGATAGGCGGATATCGTCAACCCGCGCGGCAAAGTGTTGCAGCGCACAAATCACCGTAGAGGAAACCATGGCAGACCTCAAACAAGCACTCGCCGACCGAATCCTGGTGCTCGATGGCGCCATGGGCACGATGATCCAGCGCTATCAGCTCGACGAAGCCGCCTACCGCGGCG
>NZ_CAXFCL010000309.1:0-6854 GCF_964000955.1 uncultured Abyssibacter sp. | reverse complement strand
GGCGGCAGGCCGAACCCGATCAACGCCACGGCGCCGGTCGCCAGCGCGGGCAGGGCGGGCCACAGCGGCGGCGCCGGCAGACTCATCAGCACCAGATCGCCGAGAATCCGCACCAGAAGCAACTGACCGAGATATCCGAACATCAGGCCCAGCGCGCCGCCGGCCGCACCCAGCAGCAGCAACCGGCGCAGTTCCTCGCGAAGAATCATCGAACCGGTCGCGCCCAGGGTCTTGCGCAGCGCCACGGCGTCGCGCTGACGCGCCGCGTACTGCACCGCCGACAGCGCCATGGCGACACCGGCCAGCAACACGGCGGACAATGCGGCCAGACCGAGAAACCGCCGCGCCCGACCCAACGCGTCGTCCAGCTCCGGTCGAGCCTGTTCGGCGGACGTCCATTGCTGGCCGGCTGGCATCTGATCCGCGGTGCGCGACCGCAATTCGGCCAGAGCATCGGTTTCACCGGCAACCAGCAGGGAAAAGCGGGCGCGGCTTCCTGGCCCCAGTAAACCCGTGGCATCGAGTTGCCCGGCCTGGAACATCAGCCGCGGCGCCAGCGTAGTGAAACCGCCGCCACGATCAGGCTCGTAGGCCAGCACCTGCGTCACCCGCAGCGTCAGCCCGCCCAGTTGCACCGGATCACCCAGCCCGATGCCCAGTTCGGCGAACAATCGTGGGTCAACCCAGGCCTCCCCGGCCGGTGGCCCCTGCATGCTGACCTGCTCGACGCCGAAGGGCTCATTGGCAACACGCAATTCGCCGCGCAGCGGATAGCCATCGGACACCGCCTTGATCCCGGCCAGCGCGGACCGCTCACCGGCGATCACGACGCTGGGGAAGGTGACAACCCGCGCGGTGCGCAGGCCCAGGCCGACGGCCTCCTGCTCAATGTCGGATGCGATCGGGCTGCTGTCCCGCGTCCGCAGGTCGGCGGCGATCGCTTCACCGGCCTGCCGGGTCATCGCGGCATCGATGCGCGCCGAAAAGAACGCAACCGCGCTGGCCGAGGCGACGGCCACCGCCATCGCCACGATCAGCAGCCACTGATCGGCGTCGGGTCGTCTCATGCGGGCGGGGCGTCGTGCAGCTGACCGTCGCGCATGCTGAGCTGCCGGCCGCAGCGCGCCGCCAGGCCCAGATCATGCGTGACCAGCACCAGCGTCGTGCCGCTCTGCGCATTCATGTCGAACAGCAGATCGGCCACCTTGCGACCGTTGTCGGCATCCAGATTGCCGGTCGGCTCATCGGCGAACAGCACGGCGGGCTCCGGGGCGAAGGCGCGGGCCAGGGCGACGCGTTGCTGCTCGCCGCCGGACAACTGCCGGGGTCGATGCGTCAGACGGGCCGACAATCCGACCCGCTCCAGTGCCGCGCGAGCCCGCGCGTCGGCGTCATTGATGCCCGCCAGCTCCAGCGGCAGCAGCACGTTTTCCAGCGCGGTCAGCGCCGGCAGCAGTTGAAAGGACTGGAACACGAACCCCACGCGACCCGCCCGGGCCCGGGCGCGATCATCCTCGGTCATGTCATGCAGCGGCTGACCGTCCAGCCAGATCCGTCCCCGCGTCGGCAGATCCAGGCCCGCGAGCAGACCGAGCAAGGTGGATTTGCCGGCTCCGGAGGCACCGACGATGGCCAGCGTTTCCCCGGCTGCGACCTCCAGATCAACCCGGTCGAGAATGGTCAGGATTTCCTGCCCGCTGCTAACCTCCTGGCTCACCTCTTCGGCGCGAATCATGCTGCTCAAGCGCGTTTCCCCTGTCCTGCTCATCATCTGCTGGATGCTCGGCACCGGCATCGCGGTTGCGGACGATGCGCCGGTGGCTCTCGTGTTCGGTGACAGTCTGTCCGCCGCCTACGGCATCCCGCGCGACGAAGGCTGGGTGCAGCAGTTGCAGCGGCGGGTGACGGAAGCAGGCTATCCACACCGCATCGTCAATGCCAGCGTCTCCGGTGAAACCACCGCCGGTGGCCTGCGCCGCCTGCCCGCCCAGCTCGAGCGCCATGCTCCTGCCATTCTGATCATCGAACTGGGCGGCAATGATGGCCTGCGCGGCCAGCCCACCACAGCGATGTACAACAACCTGGAACGCATGGTCACCCTGGGGCAGACGGCGGGCGCACGCGTCGCGGTGTTGGGCATGCGCATTCCCAGCAACTACGGACCCGCCTACGCCGAGGCATTCCATGCCACCTTCGCCGAGGTGGCGGAGGCCACCGGCGCGGCGCTGCTGCCGTTCTTCCTGGAGCCGATCGCGTTGTCGCCGGAGGCGTTTCTGCCGGATGGCATCCATCCGAACGTGCAGGCGCAGGCGCGTTTGCTGGACCACGCCTGGCCCGTTCTACAGCCGCTGTTCAAAACATCGACAACGGACTGAATCCAATCCCGAACCCGCAGCGAACTCTGGGGTAATCACCCTGTACAAGGAGTTTTTCACGCATGCGGATCGCCGTGATCGGATCCGGCATCGCGGGGCTGGGCGCCGCCTGGGCGCTGTCCCGCCAGCACGATGTCGTTCTCATCGAGGCCGCCGGCAAGCCGGGCGGCCATACCAACACGGTGACGGTCGAAACGCCGGACGGGCCCGTGGGCATCGACACCGGTTTCATCGTGCACAACCCGGTGAACTACCCCAACCTGATTCGCATGCTCGACTACCTGGGCGTGCGCACGCAGCCCAGCCGCATGTCCTTCGCGTTCAGTGCCGGCCCGGGCCGTCTGGAGTACTCCGGCGGCGGTCGGCTGCTCGGGCTGTTCGCGCAGCTGCGCTTGCTGTTCAGCCGCTCCCACTGGCGCATGCTGCGCGACATCCTGCGCTTCTTCCGGCAGGTGAAGACGCTGCTGGCCAGCGAGCGCCTGCCCGACGTCACACTGGGCGAGTTCCTGGACCAGAACGGCTACTGCGCCGAGTTCCAGCGTCGGTTCCTGTGCCCGATGGCCGGGGCGATCTGGTCAACGCCCTCCGCTGAAACCCGCCTGTTCCCGTTTCCGGCCTTCGCCCGATTCTTCGACTCGCATGGCCTGCTGAACATCTTCAGGCGGCCGAAATGGCGCACGATCTCGGGTGGCAGCCAGCGCTACGTCGACGCCATGCTCGCCAACTACGCGGGCGAGCTGCGACTCGACACACCGGTGTCCTCGCTGCGCCGCGTCGACGGCGGCGTCGAGGTCACCACCGCAGCCGGTGCCGAAATCTTCGACACCGTCGTCTGCGCCGTGCACGGCGATATCGCCGCGAAGCTGCTGGCCGATCCCGCCCCCGCGGAGGCGGAGGTGCTGGGCCGCGTCCGCTACGCCCGCAATCGCGCCGTGCTGCACACCGACCGGTCGCTGATGCCGCGCCGGACGCTAACCTGGTCAAGCTGGAACGTGATGCAGGCGGCCGACACGCTGGATGATCAGTCAGTCTGCCTGACGTACTGGATGAACTGCCTCCAGGCACTGGACACGGAGGAGGAGTATTTCGTCACCCTCAACCCGATCCACGAACCCGACCCGGCGCGCGTGCTGTACGCGACGGAGTACAACCATCCGCAGTACACCCCGGAGATGATGCGGGCGCATGCCGACCTGCCGACGATCCAGGGTGCGAACGGCATCTGGTGGTGCGGCGCCTGGACCGGCTACGGGTTTCACGAGGACGGCTTCACGTCGGGGCTGAACGTGGCCCGCGCGCTGGGCTGCGAGCCGCCATGGACGGCCAAACCCGCCTGACATGGACGCCGCGCTCTACAACATGCGGGTCATGCACCGGCGTCATGTCGCGCCGCTGTACCGCTTCGTCTACCGCGTGTTCTATCTGTGGGTGGACATCGACGACGTCGCTGCCGCCACGCGGGGTCGCCGTCTGTTCAGCCACAACCGCTGGAATCTGCTGTCGTTCTTCGACCGCGACCATGGTGATGAAGACGACGCGCCGCTGCGCCCGTGGGTGGAGGCGGTGCTGCGCCGGCACGGCATCGACACCGGCGGTGGCGCCATCCGGCTGTTGTGTCTGCCGCGGGTGTTCGGCTTCGTGTTCAACCCGATCAGCCTTTACTACTGCCACGCGCCCGACGGCGGGCTGCGCGCCATCGTCGCCGAGGTCCGCAACACCTTTGGCGAACGCCACAGCTACGTCATCCACGAGCAGGGCGAGGCGATGAACCTGGAACGCAGCTTCGACCGCGACAAGCGCTTCCACGTATCGCCGTTTCTCGACGTCGCCGGGTTCTACCGTTTCAGCTTCGACCAGCCGGATGAATCCGCCCGCGTGGTGATTCACGAATACAAGGATGGCGAACGGATTCTCACGGCGACGCTGTCGGGTCGCCGCGAACCCCTGACCGATGCCGCCATCGCGCGGCTGATGATCGCGATGCCATTCCACACGCTGGGTGTGGTGATCGGCATTCACTGGCAAGCATTGAAGCTTTGGCTACGCGGAGCCGGGTATCGGCCCAAGCCCGCCGCGCCGCATGAGGAGAGCACCGGATGAACCAGGACCAACCGACGTTGAGCTTGCGCGACACGACCGTCGCGACCCCGACCGAAACCGCATCTCCCGGCCTCGCCGTCTCGGCGCTGCTGTGGATGCTCAAGGGCCTGAAGGTGGGCCAACTTGATGTCAGGTTGCCCGACGGCTCACGGCACCGTTTTAGCGGCGATGAGCCGGGGCCCCACGGTCATTTGCAGCTGAACAGCGGCGCGGTGCTGCGCAAGACGCTGCTGGGGGCCGCGACCGGGTTCGCCGAGTCCTACATGGACGGCGACTGGGATTCCCCGAACCTGGCCGAGACCCTGCACGTGCTCATGCTCAATCAGGCGCATTACCGCGGCCCCTACGATCGCAACCCGATCACCCACTGGATTGGCCGTGCGCTGCACGCCATGCGGGCGAACACCAAGACCGGCAGCCGCCGCAATATCCAGGCGCACTACGACCTGGGCAACGACTTCTACGAGCTGTGGCTGGACGAGACGATGACGTACTCGGCCGCGGTGTTCGACCCGATGCACGAGGATCTGGCCGCCGCGCAACGCCGCAAGTACCAGTGCATCCTCGACCGGCTGAACCTGGGCGCCGACCACCACCTCCTGGAGATCGGCTCGGGCTGGGGCGGTTTCGCCATCCACGCCGCTCAGACCACCGGCTGCCGGGTCACCAGCATCACGCTGTCCGACGAGCAGCTCGCCGAGGCCCGCCGCAGGGCCGAGCAGGCCGGCGTCGCCGACCGCGTGGAGTTCCGGCTCCAGGACTACCGCGATGTCCGCGAAACCTTCGATCGTGTCGTGTCAATCGAGATGTACGAGGCCGTTGGCGAGGACTACTGGCCCACCTACTTCCGCACCATCCGCAACGTGCTCAAGCGTGGCGGCGTGGCGGTGCTGCAGGGCATCACCATCGACCGGCAGCATTTCGATACCTACCGCAGCCGCATCGACTTCATTCAGAAGTACATCTTCCCCGGCGGCATGCTGGCCAGCCCCGAGGCCTTCGCCTCCGTCGCCGGCAAGGTGGGTTTGCAATGCGATCAGCCCACGTTCTTCGGCCCGCACTACGCCGAGACCCTGCGCCGCTGGCATGACAAGGTGCTGGAGCATCGCAGCGAGATCACCCGGCAGTTCGACGAGCGTTTCCTGCGGATGTGGCGCTACTACCTCGCCTACTGCGAATGCGGATTCGATGACGGTCGCATCGACGTGATGCACATCGCGCTGCGCCACGCCGACTGATTCGAGCCTGCTCGTGACCAGCGGTTCGCTGCGGCCGCGGCAACTCGCGGCCTACGGCGCGCTAGGCATGCCGCTGACCGCGTTGCTGTTGCCGCTGGCGATCTTCCTGCCGCCGTACTACGCCCAGCTCCCGGCGCTGACCACCGGTCTGGTCGGCGCCCTGCTGTTCGGCGCGCGGCTGTGGGACCTGGTCACCGACCTGGGCGTGGGCTGGGCCTCCGACCACACGCGCAGCCGCTTTGGCCGGCGGCGACCCTGGATCGTGTGCGGCACACCGGTACTGCTGCTCGGCGCCTGGGCGCTGTTCACCCCTCCGCAATCGGCCACCTGGCTTTACCTGCTCGGCTGGTCGCTGGTCGCCTACCTGGGCTGGAGCATGATCATGCTGCCGTACCAGACCTGGGGCGCCGAGCTGTCGGCCGACTACGACGAGCGTTCGAAGGTCACCGCCGCGCGGGAAATCTTCGCGGTGGTCGGCACGCTGGTCGCGATCATCCTGCCCAATGTGCTGATGCAGCGGGGCGGGGACACCGGCGACGGTCTGCGCGCGCTGTACGGCTTTCTGCTGGTGTCGCTGCCGATTTGTCTGGTCGCGTTGCTGATCGGCGTGCGTGAACCGGCCCGCCCGGCGCAAGCCCGCGCCGGGCTGAACCTGGGCGACGGCATCCGGCTGCTCAGCCAGAATCGGCCCTTTCGCCGCCTGCTGATCGCCTACCTGCTCAACGGCTTCGCCAACGCGTTGCCGGCCGTACTGTTCGTGTTCTTCGTCGAACACCGGCTCGAGGCCACCCAGGCACAAATGGGTCTGGCTCTGGTCGTCTACTTTCTCTCGGCGGTGATCGGGCTGCCGATCTGGCTGCGCGTCGGCCGCCGGTGGAGCAAGCACCGATTGTGGTGCGCATCGATGCTGTGGGTCTCCGCCGTGTTCATCTTCGCCCTGCTGCTGGGGCCAGGCGACCTGATGCCGTATCTGGTGATCTGCGTGCTCGGCGGCGCCTGCCTGGGTGTCGACCAGGCCATCCCGGCATCGATGCAGGCCGACGTGATCGATGAAGACACGGCGGCCGGTGGCGGTGGGCGTGCCGGCCTCTACTTCGGGCTTTGGGGGTTGGCGACCAAACTCGCGATCGCGCTGGGCGTG
>NZ_CAXFCL010000308.1:0-11538 GCF_964000955.1 uncultured Abyssibacter sp. | reverse complement strand
TGCCAGCCGGCAGCTCCGCCGAAAGCGGGCCGAGCAGCGTCTTGCGGCCACGGCGCAGTACGACAGCGTCAAGCCGCAGCATCACGAAGCCGTTGCTGGAGGAATGCGGGAGAAACTGGTGCCCGGAGCCGGAATCGAACCGGCACGAAGTCTCCTTCGAGGGATTTTAAGTCCCTTGCGTCTACCAGTTCCGCCATCCGGGCGCGTGCACGTTCAGAAATGGAGGCTAGGGCCGGAATCGAACCGACGTACACGGATTTGCAATCCGCTGCATCACCACTCTGCCACCCAGCCTCGGGTGCTTGTCCTGGCGCTCGTTGCCGAGCCGCCGAGTGTAACCGACACGATTGCCGGTCCAAAAAAACAAATGCCCCGGGCGGCAAGCCGGCCGAGGCACTGCTGCGAACCGGGTCCGGCAATGCCTCCGATTCGTGAAATCTGGAGCGGGAAACCGGGTTCGAACCGGCGACCTCAACCTTGGCAAGGTTGCGCTCTACCAACTGAGCTATTCCCGCGAGAGGCGCGTATTCTATGGCGGCGGTCGGTGGTGTCAAGCGTTTTACGTCGAGTGTTCGGACAGCACCGGCCATGCCGCACGCAGGTACGCGATCATCGACCACAGGGTCAGACCGGCCGCCACGAACAGCAATCCGTAGCCGATGCTGTAGACCGGAATCGGCCCCAGCGGATGTCCCCACAGCATCAGCACGATGGCGGTCATCTGGAACGTCGTCTTCACCTTTCCGATCCACGACACGGCCACCGACGCGCGTGCCCCGATCTCCGCCATCCATTCGCGCAGCGCGGAAACGGTGATCTCGCGGCCGATGATCACCGCCACCAGGATGCTCAGCAGAATGCTGGCGTCCTCGCTGAGCAGGATCACCAGTGATGTCGCGACGATCAGCTTGTCCGCCACGGGATCGAGGAACGCACCAAAGGCCGAGGTCTGATCCCAGCGCCGCGCCAGCCAGCCGTCGAACCAGTCGGTGATGGCGGCGGCGAGAAACAGCACTGCCGCGATCGGCCCGGCCCAGGGCGTGGGCCAGTAGTACGCGAGCACCACGAACGGAATCGCGAGCACCCGTAACAGGGTCAGCAGCATGGGGAAATTCAGTGGCACGGGTTCATTATGCGGTGTGAGGCTACGAATGAAAGCGATCGTAGATGCGCTGGGCGAGCGTGCGTGAGATTCCTTCCACACGTGCGAGTTCATCCACCCCTGCCCGTTCGACCCGTTGCAGCCCGCCGAAGCTGCGCAGTAGCGCCTGCCGGCGCCTCGGGCCAAGGCCCTCGATTTCCTCCAGCACCGATTGCTTGCGGGCCTTGCCGCGCTGGCCGCGATGCCCTTCGATCGCGAAGCGATGAGCCTCGTCCCGGATCTGCTGGATCAGATGCAGCCCCGGATCATCAGCCGACGGGCGCAGCGGCACGGAGGTGCCCGGGCGAAAGATCTGCTCCATCCCGACGCGGCGATCGGAGCCCTTGGCAACACTGATGATCGTGACACCGGAGACGCCGGCCTCGTTGACAGCGTCCACCGCCTGCGCGAGCTGCCCCTTGCCGCCGTCGATCAGCAGCACATCCGGCACCGGCGCCTCGCCCTCCTTCAGACGGCGGAAACGCCGCAGCACGGCCTGGCGAATCGCGGCGTAATCGTCGCCGGGCGTCACGTCCTTCATGTTGAAGCGCCGATACGCCGATTTCAGCGGTCCTTCCTCGTCGAACACCACACAGGACGCCACCGGCGACTCGCCACGCGTGTGGCTGATGTCAAAGCATTCCAGCCGTGTCGGCGTGTCTTCCAGCGTCAGCAGCTCGCCCAGCGACTGATAACGCGCGGCCAGGGCCTCGCCCTGGATCAATCGCGCCGTGATCGCCTCCTGGAGGCTGTCATGAGCGGCTTTCAACACCCGTGACCGCGAGCCTCGCACCCGTGCCTTGATCCGCACCCGGTGACCGGCGACGGTCGTGAACGCCTCTTCCAGCAGTTCGACCTCCTCCGGCGCCTCGGTCACGACAATCTCGCGTGGCGGCATGCGCTCGGCGTAGTACTGCCCCAGAAACGCGGTGAGTACCTCGCCGGACGGCGAATCCGCCACACCCTTGGGAAAGAAGCTCTGGTAGCCGAGATGCTGCCCGCCCCGGACAGTTCCGACCCCCACGGCATGCAACCCGGCACGCTGCTCGACGACGATGAAATCAGCGTCATCCACGGTGCCTGCGGCGCCGGCCCCCTGAATGGTTCGCAGCGCCGCGATCTGATCCCTGTAGCGCGCGGCCTGTTCGAAATCGAGCGCGGCGGAGGCGGCCTCCATGCGTGCGGTCAACTTGCCGACCAGAATCTCGCTCTTGCCCTCCAGCAGGCGCACGGCGTCGGCCACGTCATTGGCGTAGTCGGTCTCGGAGATCGCGCCGACGCAGGGCGCGGAGCAACGTTTGATCTGGTGTTGCAGGCAGGGCCGCGAGCGATTGGCGAAGAACGAATCCGAGCACGGCCGCAGATTGAACAGCTTCTGCAACGAATCCAGCGTGCGCCGCACCGAGCCGGCGTTCGGATATGGACCGAAATAGCGATGCGGTTTCTTCCGGCTACCGCGATGAAAGCGGATGCGTGGGTACGGGTGATTGCCGGTGATCACCAGGTACGGATAGCTCTTGTCGTCGCGGAAAACGATGTTGTAGCGCGGCCGATGCTTCTTGATCAGGCTGCTTTCGAGCAACAGCGCCTGATTCTCGGTATCGGTGACGTTGATCGCGATGTCGTGGATCTGGTCCACCATCGATTCGATCCGCGCCGAACCGGAGGCCCGCAGGAAATAGCTGGCGACGCGCTTCTTGAGATTCTTCGCCTTGCCGACGTACAGCACCTCGCCATCGGCGCCGAGCATCTGATAGACGCCGGGCCGGCTAGTCAGGCCGCTGACGAAGCGTTTCGGATTGAAGGTGGACTCGCTCACGTTCGGACATCAGGCACGCGTGGCGCGGGCCGGCAGTATACGAATCAGTGGCGCGAGTCCGTGCCCGCGCGCGCCAGATCGCGGGCGCGCCGCATTACCGATTCGAACATCTCGGCGGTGAGCCTGCGCGTGTTCGTGTTGTAGCGGCTGCAATGGTAGGAGTCGACCAGGGTCAGCCCGCCGGGCAGCGCATGCTCGGCCGCGTGCGCGAACTTGTGCGCGGCCACGCGCAGCCCCAGCGCCCGGATCACCTGATCATGCGCGATCTTGCCCAGCGCCAGCAGCACACCGCCGGAAGGCACCGCATCCAGTTCCTCCACCAGATACGGTCGGCAGTTGTTGATCTCCTCGCCCACCGGCTTGTTCTGCGGCGGCACGCAGCGCACGGCATTGGTGATGCGGCAGTCGATCAGCTCCAGGCCGTCGTACGCGGCTTCGGACACCGGTGCGGTGGCCAGTCCAAGATCGAACAGGGTCTGGTACAGCAGAATGCCGGCATAGTCGCCGGTGAACGGTCGCCCGGTGGCGTTCGCACCATGCATGCCCGGCGCGAGTCCGACGATGAGCAGCGGCGGTGCTTCCGGCCCGAAACTCGGGACGGCACGGCCGAAGTAGCCGGGATGGTCAACGCGGGATTGCGCGCGAAACTCGACCAGACGCGCACAACGGGCGCAGTCCGGGTGGAACGTGGATGACATGAAGGGGAATGGTTCGAGGTCGGTCGTGTCAGTCCGCGGCGGCGACACTGTCTTCGAGCAGGCCGTAGCGCATCGCCAGGCGCGTCAACTCCACGTCGTTGTGCACCCCAAGCTTCTCGAACAGCCGGTAACGGTAGGTGCTCACCGTCTTCGGCGACAGGCACAGCCGGTCGGAAATCGCCTGGGTGCTGTGGCCCTGGGTGACCAGGTTCATCACCTGCATCTCGCGGTGTGACAAGGCATCGAACGGAGACTCGTTCTGCCCCTTGATCAGCGCCGCGGCGAGGTTGCCGGCGACCAGCGGAGCGATGTAGTGCCCGCCCTGCTGCACGCGGCGAATGGCGGTCACGACCTCCTCTGCCGCCGAATCCTTGCTGATGTATCCCGACGCGCCCGCCGACAGCAGCCGGCTCGGATAAGGTTCGTCCAGATGCATGGACACGCCGATGACCTTCATGTCGGGCGAGCGCTGCATGATGCGCCGCGTGGCCTCGAGACCGCCGATCCCCGGCATGTTGATATCCATGAGCACGACCTGCGGTTGCAGGTCGCGGGCGAGATTGATGGCTTCCTCTCCCGACGACGCCTCGGCGACGACGTTGATGTCCGTCTGTTCGTCCAACACACGCCGGATCCCCGCCCGGACCAGACGGTGATCATCGACGATCATCACTGTAATCACGTTATAGGTTTCTCTCGGTTCCCCAGATACAGTCTAACGGAGATTGACGCGAATGATTCTCCTTTCGACTTTGGTCGCATGATTCACCTGTCGAACCGGCGGGACTGCTCTCCGGTCAGCCCGTCGGCCTGGCTACGCGCTCCGCCCAACGGCCGGCACGCGCCTTACTGGTGCCCGTGACGAGCGAGCATTCGTTGAATCGTTCTCGCAGACCACGTGCCAAACAGCGGCATGACCACCGCCAATCCACCGAGTGCGACGCCGGGCCAAGGCATGCTGCGTGGAGTGAGCAATACCGCCAGCAGCAACGACAACAGCCCGAACATCGCCAGGATGCTCCACGCCAGTATGTCGTGACGGGTATGCATCCGTTCCACTTCATTCAGACGCAAGGCATCACGTTGCCGCCAAGCGTGCACATAGAGGGTGGCGATGACGAGTGACATCAGCATGAACCCGCCTGCATACACGGCGAACAGCGCATAGAGCTCGTCCACCGAATTCAGCGTCGACGGCGCGCTAACCGCCCCGCCGCTCACCCAGGTCGTGAAGCTGTTGGCCATGAATTTCAGCGGATACACATACACCAGTACCAGCAGGATCAATGCACCGCTGAGCCAGATCGTCGCCAGATCATCAAGCCCGTAGCGACGCGACCAGATGTGGTGCCCGTACCAGAACAGCATCATCACCAGCAGGGCCAGCGCGAAGGCGGGAATCCCCTGCAAAGCCACCACGAGTTGCGGCCAGGAGGTCGGCACATCGCTGACGGAAATGACCATTAGCGAGGCGGCAATGGCAAACGCGGCATCGGTGAACGTCTCGATCCGCGTCATGTCCTGCCCGCGTTCGCGGAATCCGTTCCTGACCGTCAGTTCATCCAGATTCACCGCACGAAACTCCCCTCACATGCAATGACCGACAGTGTAACGGGTGACATCCGGTGTCGGTGTGTGACGCGATCTGACTGTTTTGCGGAGGCCCGTTACTGGGTGGTCGATTCATCGCCGGCTGTTCGCGGTAACAGTGGACCGCCCTCCAGCCACAATGCCGCCCGCCGCATGACCCAGTAGCGATCGTCCGGCCAGTGCCCGGTGTGGCCGCCGGCATAAGTCTCCAGCACCACGTACCCACCGTTTTCCGTCAGCAGGCGACGCGCACGAATCGAGTGCTCAATCGGAACGACCTTGTCGGTGGGTGAATGAAACAGGAAGAAGCGCTTCCCGTCGGCGCCAGCCAGGTCCGGCAGATACCGAGGCTTGAATACCGATGCCTGAATGAACGCGCCGCTAACAACATCGAGCGTGATCGCCGCCTCGGTGACTGCGCCGCCCGAGGACGAAAACCCCATCAGAAAGACACGCTTCGGATCGATCGGAAATTGCTCACGTACATCTGCGATCACGGCGGCGATGAAGTCATTGGTCTTGAAGCCCATGCCCTCTGGCCGAACGTAAGTCGTGGGCCAGACCAGCCGCTGCTCCTCCGTCCATTTGAACGCGATTGGCTGCGCCACCACCGTGTCATGCGGCAACGAGAACCGGACGATGCCGGTCACGAGTCCCCGGTAGCGCTCATCTCCATGGCCGCCCGGCAGTATCAGAATCAGCGGCAACCCCTCAGGCGAAACCGGCCCCACCTGCCTGGGTGGATAGAGGAAATAACGTTGCAGTGGATGACCTGTTGTCCGCTCCTGCGAAAATGAATCCAGCGGCGGAGGCGACGTTCCGGCCCATGCGCTGGGTAAGAACAACGTCGCGCAGATCAGAGTGATTGCTAACCGGTAACGGCGATACCGCCGCATCGCACCGCCTGGCTCGAGCTGTCGTCGATCATCTCGTCCGCTGGCCATGTCCCCCTCCCCGACTCCAGGTCATCACCCCCGTGACCGCTCCCCCTGCTTACCAAATGCCGTCAGAGATTCCGACATTGCTCAAGCGGCGTCGGAATAAAACGCCAGCACCGAGTCCAGCCACTGCTGAGGATCACTGAGCTGGCAGAAATGCCCAACGCCCGGCATGACGGTCAGGTGAGCATTTGGACAGACATGACGCTTGAGGTGGTGAGCCATCTCCACGCGCGCCACCGCGTCAGCGTCGCCCCAGCACAGGTGGATGGGCATGGAGGCGGCGCCTAGCGCGGGGAGCCAGCGCGTGGCCTCGAAGCGCCGGCGATCCAGCAGGTAGCGAATCGTCAGATAGGTTTTGCGGTGTCCGTCGCCCAGGCGATTGATCTGCCACATCAGCTCGATATCTCGGTCGCTGAGCGCATCGCTCCCCTGCGCGCTGCGGACCTGCTGCGCGAACGCCTTTTTGACGACCAGCGACGCCAGCACCGGACCAATCCGGGTAAGCAACAGTCGCTGGGTAACGCGGAGCTTGGCCAGTTCGAGCACCATGCTGCCATTGGTGAAAGTCACGGAACGGAAGCCGGAGTCGAACCACGCCGGCAGCAGACCGGCCACCAAGCGTGCGACGAGTTCGGTGGAGACGCTGTCGCCCATGTCGTGAGCGATGAGATGGCCACCCCGCAGGCCGAGTTGCCCCCACACCTGCAAAGCCACGTCGGCCTGTTCCATCAGTGAGTAGCCGTAGGCGTCGGCCCCGGGTTTGTCGCTGAACCCGTAACCGATCAGGTCGAAGACCACCACGCGCCGGAAATGCCCCAGCAGCCCTTCAACGACCTTGTGCCAGGAGAACGAGGACTCCGGAAAGCCGTGCATGAGTAGTGCCGTGTCGTCGGGCTCGGCGTTGGCTGCGCCAAAATCGCGAAAGAACACGCGATGACCGGTCGCCGCCAGATTGAAGTAGCCCCCGCCGCTCTCCCAGGCCGAAAGTTCAGCATCCATGGCCCCACGCCTCCCATTCCATGGTGCGAGGGTCATCGCCTCGCACGCCACTAATCCCTGATTCCACCTTAGCAGGCAGCCACGCGCCGTATCGGCTCAGCGACAGGCTGCGCGCGTCATCGGGATCTCGATGCGTTTTTCTCCGATGCGGGTCGGCCCCTCGATAACCGCCATCATCCGGTTCTGCCCTTCCACGGTGTAGGTGATGCGTTGCGGAAAATCGTGCGCCGGGTTCTCGAAAACCACCTCGCGGTCATCCAGATGCGTGAGCGTGAACGTGGTGGCGACCTGCCCCGCCGGCTGCGCCGTGTAGGTGATGGCGCCGTCCGCGTCGTGCTCGATCCGCATGAATTCGTAAGCCACCGTCCGGCCTTCCCGGATGGTCCGGCCCACGCCCAGCAAACTCTCGCCGGCCACGCGTGTCCACATCTCGCCCGTGCCCCGCTCGGCGCCGTCCTGCCCCCAGCAGCCGCTCAGCCAGGACAACCGTTCCAGCTGCCTGTCCGGACGGTCGGCCGCGACAAGGTCGGCGGTGATCAGCCCGAGCCCAACGGCGGCAAGCGTGATCGTCAGCGATCTAACGCGCACTGGGCGCATGCGATTGAACATATGGGCTGGTTGTACGGGTGGCGACCCGTTTGATCTGGGTGCGCCATGCTATGGCGTGTGCGGGTGACCGTGCCACTGCGATTTGCGCAGGCAAGCCTACGGATCCGATGCGTGCCGTGTGCCCGCCCCCGGCGTGATGAACAACATGCGTGTCGGCTCCGCGGTTCGGGCCGTGTGCCAGATCCCGGCCGGCACGATCACATAGTCGCCCGGCGCGGACAGACTCCGGATTTCGTCACGGCCGTCCATCCGCAGCACCATGTCCACGCGGCCGGACAGCAACACCACCATCTCGTCGCCCGCCGGATGCTGCTCCCAGCCACCCCAGTCCGCCGAGAACGCGTACTCGGCGACCAGCGAGTGTCCGCCAAACCCCTGATAGCGCGCATCCAGCTCGTCGTACACGGTTGGCGACACCGGGATTGCGTCAACGCGCTGATCGGGCTTGATCACCGCAAACGTCGCTGCGAGATTCGAGACTGGGTCATCCATCGTCCTCTCCCGTGTTGTCCGAGCCCGGTCACCACGGCAGGCTATCGGCATCAATCCCGAGCTGCCTTGTCGGCGGACCAACTCCAGTTGCAAGGTGTCGCCGTTGTACCAGAGATCTTCGCTGTCACCGGAGGTTTCCATGCCCTACCAATTCCGGCCCGACCTCGCGCCGGGTGATGAAACCAGGCGAATCGCGACCGAGCAAATCGATCGCGCCATCGCGGAGCTGGACCACGAATCCGCCGATGTCGCCATCCACCAGTTCCGAAAGCGCTGCAAGAAACTGCGGGCGCTGTTTCGCACGCTGCGGGCGTTCGATGCCGATCTCTATCGCCGGGAAAACCGCCGATTTCGGGACCTTGCCCGTGAACACGCCGAGGCACGCGACGCGGCGGCTCGCATCGAAACCATCGAGCACCTCATCGCGCAGAATCCCGGCAACAACCCACCCAAGGCGCTGCGCAAGGCCCACGCGGCACTGGAGAGCGAACTGGCAGCACTCCACGACGCCGACGATTCAGTACGCGACCGGCTGCGGGCCACACAAAAGCAGCTGGAACGAGCCCGGCATGACACCGCCGCGTGGAAGCTCACCGGGCTCGAATGGAAACACCTGATCAAGGCAGTCACGAGGACCTACAGGCAGGGACGAGACGCATGGCAGGCGGTGCTGGACACGCCCACTGACGAGCAACTGCACGAGTGGCGCAAACAGGTGAAGTACCTCGGCTACCAGAGCCAAATGATTGGAGCGCTCTGGACGGCCCAGTTCGATGCGATGGGCGGGACGCTGGACGAACTCGCCGACGCACTGGGCGACATCCACGACGCCGCGGTGCTCATGCAGCAACTCAGCCGTGACGACCACGGGCTGACCACCCGGGACCTTCAAGCCATCGGAAAGCGTTGCGAGCGTTGGCGTACCGAGCGAATCGAGATCACGGCGCGTCTCGGCGGCCTGATCTACGCGGAAACACCCAAGGCATTCAGGGCCCGGCTGGACGGGTACGCCGAGGCCAACGCGGCATCGCCCGATCGCTGACATCTGTGGCCCTTGATTGGCGGCCCCGTCCGCGCCGAGGCTTGCTCAGTTCGGCTCCCGGGTCGTCAGCTTGGTTCCGGTGAACGGGCTGTATCGATAGTTGCCAGGAAACTGCTCTCCCGTCTTCGGATCGAATCGCGGAGGCAGCACGCTGCCTAGCGGCAGGCGGTAGCCGAACACCTCGGTTTTCATGAGCTTCCTTACACAGGTGCCCACGAAAGCCTGGGAACTCCACCGGCAAGGCCATAGGGACATCGACCGAGACATCGATACCGCGCAACTTCTCCTCCACGACGTGAACCCGATTCCTGCGACCTAAGTATTACTGACCAACGATGCAGATTTGGGATCGTAGATAGCCCCAGCGATGCTTCCATCTCTTACACCATCGACGACCTGATCGATCACTGCCAATGGAACCAAGAACCATTCTCGAGGCCTCACGGGCTTCCCGAAGCGGTCTTCGATCTCGAGGTCAAGCTGAGCTGGCGCGAGCACCCGATGTAGCAGGTTTTCGAGCTTCGACCGATTGATGCCGACGAGCTGGTACGTCGCGACGATATCCACGTCCGACAGCAGGTAGGTCGCATCGTTACGCGCGTTTGCGATGCGGGTCTCCACGTCCCCGCCCGTCACGCCAATCTTGTGAATCAGCTCCCGATGCTCAGCGACAAAGGGCACGGAGGACCGACTGCGAAGGACGTAAATCGTGCCAGACTGTTGATCACCCTCCTCAGCTTGGTCGCCAAACAGCGGACCAGCGTCTGCCCCCCCGACCCGTCGGCTCGTCTCGTCTTTGTAGAGCGCTCGCTTAAGCGACAGTCGCAGGAGATTGCTTTCGGTAGCATTTGAGTAAATCACACGAAGGCGAGCATCAACGTGGCTTTCTGGCGTCTTGATCTCCTCTCCAACCTCGGCGACATACGCTAGCTGCCCGCCAAGGATGAAGAAGTCGCCTTGGATGATGCTGGCATCCCTCCCAAACATCGCTGTGGGACGCACCCCCGATGCTATTTCCGCTTGTACCTGATCGAATAATGGCTTGAACTGCTCGAAGTCTTCACACTTCTGGCGCTGAGCGATTTCCTCTGCCGCCTTCTTGTCAGCGGCTGACCGAACATGACGCAGTTCGGTGATCCCACCAGAGCAATCTGCCCCGGCCAGCTCGGCCATCAGTTCGTCATCGCCGATCTCGTCTGGCCCTCGGTCTTGAACTTTGGGCGCCGCTTTCAACAGACCATGCGTATCGAGATCAGCCAACAGCTCGTGACAATCGGTTAGTTCACGCAGGCGATCGAGACGCACGGCGTAGAGCCGTTCGAAGATGTCGCGATCTTCACCGTGTTCTGGTGCCCGGCCGTGCTCATCCACGAACCTCAGAATTTCCTCGAAGCCCGCAATAATTCGCTCATCACGCGGGGAACGGGAGGCTTGCTTCTTCGGCTTGGCGTACTCGTCGAGCTCAGCGCGAAGCTCGTCCAGATCAGTTGTCATAGCGCCCTTCGTCCTTGAACCGTACAAACGCCTGAGCGCCTTCGGCCATGCGCCGCTCCCAGGCATCAGCAGACGTAATCGACGGTATGCGACCTCGTTCCTTCTTGAACTTCAGGGCACGCACAGCCAGCTCTCTCGCCTCGTCGGGACTGAGACTTGTCCGCTTGGCCGATATGATCCCCGCAACCTGTTTCAGGCTGTCTTCACTCATCGTTTTGGCGAGGATCGAGTAGGCCTCGCTGAATGGATTGATTCGGTCGATCAAGTCGATGTCCAATTCACGAACATCCATGGCGAATTTCCGAACACCGGCGATGAGCGCGGTATTGGCCCTGGGCGAACCATCACCGTCGTCGTCCAAGGCGATTTGCTTGGCCTGCTGGGTAATGTTCAGCGCCGCTATGGCGTGCTGGCGGACGGCCTCCTGGTCTTCGTCGTTGAGATCCGGGTAGCGCTCCTTGATGATCTTCCCCATGCGAACCTGGGTGATTTCTTCGGGCACCATCTCTTCATCGAAAAGTCCGCGTTCCAGGGCAGTCTTGTCCTGCAGCAGCGGGGCGATCACTTCATTCAGATCCTCGCGGCAAATGCGCTCGGCTTCCGCGCTGGTCGGCTCCTTGAGGCCTTTGATCTCGATCTGGAATTTGCCCGTCTCCTCGTTGATACCAACATTGCAACGATCCGGGTCATATCCACCTTCGCCGTAATCAAAG
>NZ_CAXFCL010000307.1:0-4882 GCF_964000955.1 uncultured Abyssibacter sp. | reverse complement strand
GTAAATGCGTAGCCGCCTATTTGTACTCGGCGGCCGGCAGCGGCGAGTCGACCACCGATCTCGCCTGGGACGGCTATGCGCTGATCTACGAGAACAACGATCTGCTGGCCGAGTCCCAACGCTTTGCCGACGAGGAGCAGGTGATTACCTCCGACGTTGACCTGGAGCGCCTGGCCCAGGACCGCATGCGCCTGACCAGCTTCAACGACGGCGTCGGTGACCATCGCGAGATGGTGCGTGCGATGCGGCGCGTGCCCTTCGAATTCGCGCTGCCCGGCGGCAGCTACGGGCTTCGCCGCGACGTGCCGCGTTTCCCGTTCGTGCCAGCGGACCCGGCCAGGCGCGACGAACGCTGCTACGAGGCATACAACATTCAGGTTCATGGGCTGATCAAGCGCCTCCAGGCAGCAGGCATTAACAAGCTAGTGATCGGTGTCTCCGGCGGACTGGATTCCACCCAAGCGCTTATCGTCGCGGCCCGCGCCATGGACCGGCTCAAACTGCCGCGCGAGAACATCCTGGGCTTCACGCTGCCCGGGTTTGCTACCAGCGATACGACCAAGACCAACGCCTGGGGACTGATGCAGGCGCTGGGCATCACAGCCCGCGAAATCGACATCCGTCCCGCCTGTCATCAGATGCTGGAGGATCTGGAGCATCCGGCCGCACGCGGCGAGCAGGTGTACGACGTGACCTTCGAAAATGTGCAGGCCGGCCAGCGCACCTCGCATCTGTTCAGGCTGGCGAATCATTACGACGCCATGGTCCTGGGCACCGGCGATCTGTCGGAACTGGCATTGGGCTGGTGCACCTATGGCGTGGGCGACCAGATGTCGCACTACAACGTCAACGCCAGCGTGCCTAAAACGCTGATCCAGTACCTGATCCGCTGGGTCATCGCCTCGGAACAATTCGACCGGGCGACGGCGGACATTCTTCAGGCCATTGTCGACACCGAGATTTCTCCGGAACTTGTGCCCGGAGAACAGGACCAATCCGAGGGGCCCAGTCAGAGCACGGAGGCGAAGATTGGACCGTACGAATTGCAGGACTTCAATATCTACTACATCACTCGTTTCGGTTTTCCACCGAGCAAGGTGGCCTTCCTCAGCCACAGCGTCTGGGGTGATGTGGATGCTGGCGAGTGGCCGGCGGATTTCCCGGAAGCCCAGCGGCAGACGTATTCCCTGGCCGAGATCCGGCATTGGATGGAGATCTTCCTCCAGCGCTTCTTCGGTAACTCTCAATTCAAGCGCTCAGCCATGCCGAACGGGCCCAAGGTCGGTTCCGGCGGTTCGCTATCACCACGGGGTGATTGGCGTGCGCCCAGCGACTCTGAAGCGAGGATCTGGCTGGACGAACTGCGCCGCAACGTACCGGAGGAGTAGGGCGCATGCGCGCAGCGCGGCGGTAAATGGGGGCGGCAGCGATTGAAGTCCTCTGCCACAGCGCAGATCTTTCCCCGCCGGGCGAATCCGCTCACGGTGGTCGTGCTGGTCGCCACCCTTGTGGCGATCCTGGGGCTGGCGACCAGCGTCATTCTCTACGTGAATTCCGGCTACGTGACCGGTATGGGCGAGGCCTTGCAGCAGCCTGTGCCGTTCAGCCACCAGCATCACGTCGCCGAGTTGGGCATTGACTGCCGTTACTGTCACAGCGGGGTCGAGCGCTCCGCCGTGGCCGGCGTGCCTCCGACGTCGACCTGCATGAGCTGTCATTCCCAGTTGTGGACCAACGCGCAGATGCTCGCGCCGGTGCGCGACAGCCTGGCCAACAACGAACCGCTGCGCTGGAACCGGGTGCATGACCTCGCCGACTACGTCTATTTCAACCATGCCGCGCATGTGAACAACGGCGTGGGCTGCGAGTCCTGCCACGGCCGCATCGACCGGATGCCGCTGGCGCGACAGACCATGCCGCTGACCATGGGCTGGTGCCTGGACTGTCATCGTGATCCCGCGCCGAACCTGCGGCCGCGGGAGGCCGTCACCGAGATGGGTTTCGACCTCGCCGACGTTGACGGTCATGCGTTGCTGGAGACCTTCGGCATCGATGTCGATCACCTGACCGACTGCTCGGTGTGCCACCGATGAGCCGGGTGCTGCGACTGGATGAGCTGCGGTCGTCGCTGGACGCGGTGGGCAGCGGTCCGCGCTACTGGCGCAGTCTCGACGAACTGGCGGGAACCGCCGACTTCGGCCGGCTGCTGCGCGAGGAATTCCCGCGTCTGGCGCCGCTGTGGGAGCAAAGCGTCGACCGCCGCGGTGTACTCAAGCTGATGGCGGCCAGCCTGGCTTTGGCCGGTCTCGGCGGCTGCGGGCGCCCGGCCGAGGAGATCGTGCCTTACGTCAAGCTGCCGGCCGGCGCCACGCCCGGCCGCGCCCGACACTACGCGACCAGCCTGCGGATCAACGGTCACGCCCATGGGGTGATCGCGAAGACCGTGGAAGGCCGGCCGGTAAAGCTGGAAGGCAATCCGGACCACCCCTCCACGCTGGGCGCCTGTGATAGCTGGACCCAGGCGGCGGTGCTGGGGCTTTACGATCCGGATCGCTCCCGCACGCCGCGCTATCGCGATCAGGTGGCGACCGCGGGCGCCTTTCTGGAGGCACTGGCGCCGCTGCGCAAGGACTGGGATGAAACCGGCGGCGCCGGTCTGGCCTTGCTGCTCGGGGAACGCAACTCGCCCAGCGAACAGGCCCGGTGGCAGGCGCTGCGCCGGCGCTGGCCACGGGCCCGCTGGTTTTCGCATGTGACGGTCAATCAGCAGGCCGCGCTGGACGGTGCGGCGTTGCTGTTCGGCAAGCCCTTGCAGCCCGTGGTTGACCTGGACGGCGCCGATGCCATCGTCAGTCTGGATGCCGATCTGCTGGCGACCGAGCCCGGCTTTCTGGCCCATGCCCGCCACTTCGCCGCCGGTCGTCGCGCCGGGGCGGAGGACAGCCGCATGAACCGGCTATACGTCGCCGAGTCCGCGCCTACGGTCACTGGCGCCGCGGCGGATCATCGTGTGTCGGTTGCCGCCGACCGTATCGACGGCCTCGCGCGGGCGCTGGCCAGCGGCCTCGGACTCGACGTGCCCGGCGGCGAGGCGGCCGGTCACGAACCCTGGCTGCGGGCCGCGATCGACGATCTGACCGGCGCCAGGCGGCCGCTGGTCGTCGCCGGTTCGCAGCAGCCCGCCGTGGTGCACGCGCTGGCGCTTGCGATGAACGCGCACCTGGGTGCGATCGGCCGCGGCCTGCGGCTGCGCGAGCCGGAGGCGCCGGCGACCGAACCGCTGTCCAGCCTCGTCGAAGCCGTTCGGGACAAGTCGGTCGACTGCCTGATCTGCGTCGAAGCCAATCCGCTGTACGACGCGCCGGCTGATCTGGAGTTCGCCGCCGCGTTCGGCAACATCCCGCTGCGCATCCACTGGGGCGAGCGCGTGGACGAAACGGCGCGGCTGTCGCACTGGCACGTCCCGGCCACCCATGACCTGGAGTCCTGGGGCGACGCCCGCGCCTTCGACGGCACCGTCAGCCTGATCCAGCCGCTGATCGAGCCGCTTTACGACAGCCGCACGGCGTTGCAATTCATCGAGTTGCTGGACAGCGGCCTGGAGCGCGACGCGCGCGGATTGTTGCAGACATGGTGGCGCGAGGCCAGCGGGCAGGCGGATCGCTTCGAGACGGACTGGCAGCGCTGGCTGACGCAGGGCGTCGTGGACGCATCGACACCAGAGACGGCCACGCCACAGCCGCGTGCCGGCTGGCTCGCAGACCTTCCCGAGCCGCCGGCCGGGCGCAAGGGCCTGCTGCTGCAATTCCGCCCGCATCCAACCATGTTTGATGGCCGCTACGCCAACAACGGCTGGTTGCAGGAACTGCCGGCGCCGATCACCAAGCAGACCTGGGGCAATGCCGCGCAGATTGCGCCGGCGACGGCGCAGCGGCTCGCCGTTCGCGACGGTGATCTCCTGCGGCTGACGCTGCCACAGCGATCCGTGGAGCTGCCGGTGATCGTCGTGCCGGGCCATCCGGCTGATGCGATCACCCTGCTGCTGGGGCAGGGGCGCGAGGCGGCGGGCCGGGTCGGCAGCGGCGTTGGCGTCAACGTCGCGCCGCTGCGCGGCAGCACGGCGCCATGGTTCGTGTCCGGGGCGACGATCGAGCGGACCGGCAGCCGCGAGCCGCTGGCGCTGACGCAGAACCACCATCTGATGGAAGGCCGCGAGCTGTATCGGGCAGCCGATCTGGCGAGCTTCCGTACCAATCCCGGCTTTGCGCAGGAACCGGCGCCGCAGGAATCGCTGTACCCCGAGCCGTCGCCGAACGCGAAATCGGCGCTGCCGCAGTGGGGCATGAGCATCGACCTGAATACCTGCATCGGCTGCAATGCCTGCCTGACGGCCTGCCAGGCGGAGAACAACATTCCCGTGGTCGGCGCCGACGAGGTCGCGCGCGGCCACGAGATGCACTGGATTCGCATCGACCGCTACTACGAGGGCGAGCCGGCCGCACCACGCATGGCCTTCCAGCCGGTGCCCTGCATGCACTGCGAGAACGCGCCCTGCGAGTACGTTTGCCCGGTGGAGGCGACGCAGCATTCCGACGACGGCCTCAACGAGATGGTCTACAACCGCTGCGTCGGCACGCGCTACTGCTCGCAGAACTGCCCGTACAAGGTGCGGCGCTTCAACTGGTTCGACTACACGAACACCGCCGCGCTGGCGACGCCGAAACCGGCCAACAATCCGGACGTGACCGTGCGCTCGCGCGGCGTGATGGAGAAATGCACCTACTGCGTGCAGCGCATCCGCGACGCCGGCATCGAGGCTGACATCCGCGATCTGCCGCTGGCCGATGGCGATGTCGTCACGGCCTGCCAGCAGGCCTGTCCG
>NZ_CAXFCL010000306.1:0-10567 GCF_964000955.1 uncultured Abyssibacter sp. | reverse complement strand
GCCAGCGCGCCGCCGGCCACCAGCAGAATGTCGGTGACCCAGGGATATTCCAGCCATTCCGTGCCGTCGCTGATGCCGGCGAGCAGGGCGGCCGTGCCGATCACCAGACCGATGTTCCAGACCACGGCGCCCACGGTGGCGTAGCCGCCGCCGACCAGCGCGGTCTTGAACAGGCGCGGCACCAGCCACAGCCCGACCCCGACGCCGGCCATGGAGGCCCAGCCGTAGGCGACCACGTTCAGATGCGCCGGGCGGATGCGTCCGAAGGTGAGCTCGGGCTGGGTGACCAGCCATTCCGGCAGATGCAGTTTGACCGACGCGATCAGGCCGAGCACCGAGCCCAGCAGCAGCCAGATCATCGATGATGACAACCACCACAGCACCGGCGTACGGGATGACTGATCGGCCTCGTTGCGCGCGTCCAGTTCCGCGGCCTCGGCGGCACTGGCCTGCGCGACCTCGCCGCGCACATGCTGCATGGCCTCGCGGGCATCCGACGGCGTGGCCGGGTCTTCCACGCGGCCGACCTCGCCCGGGGCGAAGATGGTCTGGGCCGCGTGCCGGTTCATGCTGAACTGGTCGTTGGCGAGCGCCCAGATCAGCAGGGCGAGACCGCCCACCGAGATCAGGAATGTGGACGCGAGCAGGAACGCGATGGCTGGGGACATGGACGTTTCTCGAGCAATACGAATCGATGCGCACCGTGGCGCGCGTGGTTGTACCGGGTTTCAGGGAAGGCCCCGCTGTGGCCGTGTGGCCAGGGCGGGGCGTCCCCGCTAGTTCGCCGCTTTGCGGCTGTTGTAGTGGTAGTAGACGACCGGAATTACGACCAGCGTCAGCACCGTGGAGACGAACAGGCCGAAGATCAGCGAGACGGCGAGCCCGCCGAAGATCGGATCGTCGAGGATGAAGAATCCGCCCATCATCGCCGCGACCGCGGTCAGCGCGATCGGCCGTGCCCGCACCGAGGCCGCGTCGATCGTCGCCTGGCGCAGCGGCTTGCCGGCTCCGACCTCCTGCTGGATGAAGTCCACCAGCAGGATGGAATTGCGGACGATGATCCCGGCCAGGGCGATCATCCCGATCATTGACGGCGCGGTGAACGGCTGCCCCAGCAACGCGTGGCCGGGCATGATGCCGACCATGGTCAGCGGGATCGGCGCCATGATGATCAGCGGCAGGCCGTAGGACCGGAACTGGGCCACGATCAGCAGGTAGATCAGGATCAGCCCGACCGCGTAGGCCGCGCCCATGTCACGGAAGGTTTCGAACGTGACCTGCCATTCGCCGTCCCACTTCAGGCTCCAGGCGTAGGGATTGTCCGGCTGCCGGGTGAAGAACTGCTGGATCGGCGCGCCGTCGATGTCGGTTTCGCCCAGCTCGCCGGCGATCAGCCCCAGGCCGTACAACGGGCTATCGGTCTGTCCCGCGACGTCGCCGGTCACGTAGACCACGGGCAGCAGATCCTTGTGCTGGATCGTCTGTTCGCGGGTGGTCCGTTCCACGGCCACCAGTTCGGACAGCGGTACCAGCGCGCCGGAGGCGGCGCGCACGCGCATTGCAAGCAGGGTGCTCACGTTGTCCTGCTGCTCGGCTGGCAGTTCGACACGGATCGGTGTCGGCCGCTTCATCGCCGGGTCGTGCAGATAGGACATGTCCTCGCCGTTCAGCGCCGCGCTGATCGCGGCGGCGATGGTCTGCTGCGACACGCCGAGCTTGGCCGCACGGGCACGGTCCACCGAAACGATCAGCTTGGGCTGCGGGGCCTCGCTGGTGTCGTCGACATCCACGACCTCGGGCGTGTGTTCGAAAATCGACCGCACCCGGCGGGCGACCTCGATCTGCCGGTCGTGATCCAGCCCGTAGATTTCCGCCACCAGCGGCGCCAGCACCGGCGGGCCGGGCGGCACCTCGACGATCTTCACGTTGGCGCCCAGCGGCCGGCCGATCGCCTGCAGGGGTTCGCGCAGGCTGGCGGCGATGCGATGGGACTTGCGATCGCGGTCGTGCTTGTCGACCAGGTTTACCTGGATGTCGCCCTGATGCGGTTCCTGGCGCAGGTAGTACTGGCGGACCAGCCCGTTGAAATTGATCGGCGCCGAGGTGCCGGCGTAGAGCTGGTAGTCGGTGACTTCGGGCACGGTCTCGATGTGATCGGCCAATGCCTGGAGCACGTGCTGGGTGTCTTCCAGCGGCGTGCCTTCCGGCATGTCGACCAGGACCTGGAATTCGCTCTTGTTGTCGAACGGCAGCATCTTGAGGATCACCGCCTTGACCCCGGCCAGGCCCATGGAACCCATGATCAGGATGATCAGCGCCACCAGCAGCAGCCAGCGGTTGCGCGCGCCGTGGCGGTCGCCGAGGAAGGGCATCATCACCCGCTCGAACAGCCGGTGGACACGATCGGGCCTGGCATCTTCCGCCGGCGCGTCATGCGCGTGTTCGACCTTGAGGAACAGGCGGCGGTAGAGCCACGGCGTGAACATGAACGCGACCGCCAGCGAGATCAGCATGCCGGTGGAGGCGTTGATCGGGATCGGCCGCATGTACGGGCCCATCAGCCCGGTCACGAAGGCCATTGGCAGCAGCGCTGCGATGACGGTGAATGTCGCCAGGATGGTTGGTCCGCCAACCTCGTCCACGGCGATCGGAATCGCTTCGGTCAGCGACTTGCCGCCGAGCTGCATGTGCCGGTGGATGTTCTCGACCACGACGATGGCGTCGTCGACCAGAATGCCGATGGAGAAGATCAGCGCGAACAGCGACACGCGGTTCAGCGTGAAGCCCCAGGCCCAGGATGCGAACAGCGTGATCGCCAGTGTCACGACCACCGCGGCGCCGACCACGATCGCCTCGCGGCGGCCCAGGGTCAGCAGTACCAGCAGCACCACGGAGGCGGTGGCGAAGATCAGCTTCTTGATCAGCGTCTTGGCCTTGTCTTCCGCGGTTTCGCCGTAGTTGCGGGTCACCGTGGCGTGAACGCCGTCGGGGAAGTGGATGCCGCGCATCTGCTCGAAGCGCTCGACCACGGCCTCGGCGACATCCACGGCATTGGTGCCGGGCTTCTTGGAGACCGAGATCGTGACCGCCGGGTAGCGGCCACCCACGTCGATCTGCTTGGCCGCAGCGGCCGGGCCCATGCCGATACTGACGTACTGCTCGGGTTGGTCGGGTCCCAGACTGACGTCCGCAACATCGCGCAGGAAGATCGGAGCGCCGCCGCGCACGCCGACCACGAGATCAGCGACTTCCTCGGGGGTGATGAGGAAGTTGCCGGCCTGAACCTGGAGCACCTGGCCGTCTTCCAGCAGTTCACCGGCGTCCTGCGAGGCATTGGTGTAGGCCAGCGCCCGGCGCAGGTCGTCCAGCGCCAGGCCGTAGCCGGCTAGTCGCTGCGGGCCCAGGGTGACGCGGACCACGCGGTCCGGCCCGCCCAGGGTTTCGATGTCGCGGGTGCCGGGCACGCGCTGCAACTCGGCTTCCATGGTGTGGGCGATGCGCAGCAGATCGTCGGCGGTGATGTCCGGGTTTTCGCTCCACAGGGTGCCGGCGACGACGGGGACGTCGTCGATGCCCTTGGGCTTGATCAACGGCTGGCCGACGCCGGCATTGGGCGGCAGCCAGTCCTGATTGGAATAGAACGCGTTGTAGAGGCGCAGGATGGCCTCGTTGCGGGGTTCACCGACGGTGAAGCGCACCGTCAGCGCGGCCATGCCCGGCGTGGAGGCCGAGTAGATGTGCTTGACGCCCTCGATCTCCGAGACGATCTGCTCCGCCGGCGTGGTGACCAGCGACTCCACTTCCTTGGCCGATGCGCCCGGGAAGGGGATGAACACGTTGGCGAAGGTCACCTGGATCTGCGGCTCTTCCTCGCGCGGCGTGACCAGCACGGCGAACAGGCCCAGCAGCAGACCGGTGAGCGCCAGCAGGGGCGTGATCTCGCTGGTCAGAAAGGCATGGGCGATTCGCCCGGAGATGCCGAGCCGGCTGGAGGACTCCCGACTCATGGCGCCTGCCCGGTGTCGGGTTGCGCCTGCGCCTTGTAGGCGCTGGCCGCGGCGATGGGGTCCAGCGCGATGCGGTCACCCTCGGACAGTCCCGCGAGCACCGGCACGCGCCCGTCGGCGGTGGGCGTGCCCAGCCGCACATAACGCAGGCTGATGCGGTCGCCGTCGACCACGTAGACGCCGGTGACCTCGCCGCGGCGGACGACGGCCTCGGCAGGCACCAGCAGACGCGTGTCCTCGCCACTGACGAAGGCGACCTTGATCAGGGTGCCCGGGAACACGTCATGCTGGCCTTCCGGAAGGTTCACCAGCACCTCGAAGCTGTGCGTGCTGGCGTTCGCGCCGGGAGGCAGTCGCAGGTCCTCGATCGGTAGCGACGTGCCGTCCGGCAGCATGACCCGGGCCTGGCCGTGGATCCTCACCGCACCCATGTGCTGTTGAGGAATCGCGACGCGGGCACGCAGGTGCTCCAGCGACAGGCCGGTCATGATTGGCTGCCCCGGGCCCACGGTTTCGCCCTGTTGCACGTGGCGGTTGACCACGGTGCCGGAGTAGGGTGCGCGGATGACCGTGTAGTCCAGCGCCTCGCGGGCCCGGGTCAGCGCGGCCTCGGCGGCTTCGGCGCGGGCGCGTGCCGCCTTGTATTCCGCCTGGGCCCGGTCGAATTGCGACTTGGCGATCAGCTGCTTGTTGTAAACGTCCCGCGTGCGCTCGAAGACCAGCGTGGCCTCGGCGAGCCGGGCATCCGCCTCGGCGCGGGCGCTCTCGGCGGCTTCGACCTGGGCGGCCTGTTCGGTGCTCGTGAGCCGTGCGATCACCGTACCGTGTTCGACGTAGTCGCCGACGTCGAAGGGCAGCTCCAGCACCCGGCCGCTGGTCTGGGCGGCCACGGTGGACTGGTTCACCGCCTCGATGGCACCGTCGAACACCGTCTCGCGCGGCACCTTCGCCAGGACGGCCTCGGTGGTGGCCAGCTCGAAGGCAAGCGCTGGCGACGCCATGGTCGCCAGCGCCAGCATCGCGGGGAACAGGCGCGGTTTCATGGCGCCGACTTGCTCGAAGCGCTCAGCGGGCAGAACGCCGCGCCGCTGTGGATGCCGAGCTTGCCCAGGATCATTGCCAGCGGACAAAACCCGGTGAACGAGGCCTGGAACATGTTGGCGCCGACGAAGGCGGTGAACCACAACCAGTAGGGGCTGTGCACCTGGGACAACACCAGCGAGGCCAGCACGAACAGGCCGGCGATGCGAAAGACCCATTGCTCGATGGTGGTGCCCGAGCGGGCGGGCGAGAGTGTCTGCTCAGTCATGGGATTCTCCAGCGTTGGCTTGGGTCATCAGGTCACGAACGGTGGCTTCGAGGCCGGTCAGGCCGGCATCACGGCCATGCGCCAGTGCGGCGTCGTAGGAGTGGCCTTCCACGAAATGCGACTTCAGCGCGAACAGCGCGCCGACGCGGTTGCTGCTGCCGCAATGCACCAGCACCGGCTTGGGCACGTCGTCCAGCAGGTCGTGCAGCGCGTGGGCGGCGCTGACGCTCAGGTCGCAGGCCGCGCCGACCGGCAGCGTGTGCGCGGTCATGCCGAGGTCCGTGACGAACTTGCCTTCGTCCCAGCCACATTCGCCATGCGGGCAAAGCGAGATCACGGAGCGCAGCCCCGCCGCCTGCGCCTGGCGCAACTGATCCGGCGTGGGCTGGCCGCCCGTCCAGATCTCCGGGCTGAGCGCCTTCAGGTTCGGGATGCCGAGTGTGTTCAGGTCCATCGTGTGCGTCCTCAGTGTGTCTGTGACCGTGGCCCCTGCGGATGGCAGAAATGGCCATGGAGCACCCGGATCACGTCCAGCGCGGGGCCGGGCGCGACCTGATAGAAAATTGTTTGCGACTCGCGTCGCGTTGTCACCAGTCCGTCGGCCCTGAGCACCGCGAGATGCTGCGACAGCGCCGACTGCGACAGCGGAATCCGGTCGTTCAGCGCGCCGACCGACAGCTCCTCACCCTCCGCCAGCGTGCAGAGAATCTGCAGGCGCTTGGGGCTGGCCATCGCCTTCAGCAGCGACGCGGCCGCTTCCGCGTGCTCGGCCATTTCCTCCATGGACAGTTCTTCAATTGGAGCAGGAGTCGTTGTCATCGCACCCATCTTATTTGCCACTTGCTAATTTAGCGATCACTAATATAATGACTCCGTCGGTCTGACGCAAGCGGCATGAAACACCGGGTTTCCGGACCATGCCCACCGACCACGAATCAGGAGAGACGAATGGCACATATAGTCGTGATGGGTGCGGGCGTCGGCGGAATGCCGGCAGCCTACGACCTGAAAAAAACGCTGGGCAAGGGTCATGACGTGACGCTGATCGGCACGTCCGAGCATTTCCAGTTCACGCCGTCCAACCCCTGGGTGGCGGTGGGCTGGCGCAAGCCGGATCAGGTGCTGGTCCCGATTCGCGATCATGTGGAAAAAAAGGGCATCCGTTTTCTCTGCGATCCGGTCACGGCGATCGACGCGGCCGGCAACCGGCTGACGCTGGCCAGCGGAGAGCAGGTCGACTACGACTATCTGGTCATCACCACCGGGCCGGAACTGGCCTTCGACGAGATTCCCGGCCTCGGCCCGGACGGGCACACGCACAGCGTCTGCACCACACCCCATGCCCAGGAAGCCGGCGCGGCCTATCAGGCCTTCCTCGAAAACCCCGGCCCGGTCGTGATCGGTGCGGTGCAGGGCGCGAGTTGTTGCGGCCCCGCCTACGAGTTCGCGATGATCGTCGATGCCGATTTGCGCAAGCGGAAGATCAGGGATCAGGTGCCGATCACCTTCGTCACCAGCGAACCCTATGTCGGCCACATGGGTCTCGGCGGCGTCGGCGACTCCAAGGGCCTGCTGGAGTCGGAGATGCGCCAGCGGCACATCAACTGGATCACCAACGCCAAGGTACTGGAGGCCGGCGCCGATGCGGTCCGTGTCGCCGAGCATGACGCGAAGGGCGAGGTGCTCAGGGAACACGACCTGCCCAGCCGCTTCACCATGTTCATCCCGGGCTTCCGGGGCATTGGCCCGGTCGCCGCCGTCGAGGGGCTTTGCAACCCGCGCGGCTTCGTGCTGATCGACCAGCATCAGCGCAATCCGACCTATCCCAACATCTATTCGGCCGGCGTCTGCGTGGCGATTCCGCCGGTGGAACAGACGCCCATACCGACCGGTGCGCCGAAGACCGGATACATGATCGAGTCCATGGTCACCGCCATCGTCCACAACATCGAGCAGGACCTGGCCGGCCAAGCGCCCACGCACAAGGCCACCTGGAACGCGATCTGTCTCGCCGATCTGGGCGATGACGGCGTGGCTTTTGTCGCGCTGCCGCAGATTCCGCCCCGCAATGTCACCTGGGCCAAGCAGGGCAAGTGGGTGCATCTCGCCAAGGTCGCATTCGAGAAATACTTCATGCATAAGATGCGTAGCGGAGGGACCGAGCCGATCTACGAGAAGTACGTGCTCAAGGCATTGGGCATCGTCCGGCTCAAGGATCAGGGATGACGGAGGTACGGATGACCTATCGATTCCTGCTGGCGGCGCTGCTGGCCTTCGGCTGCGCGCTGCCGGCCGCGGCGGAAGACGCCTCGGCGGCCACCGATGTCACGGTGCGCGTGCGGGCACATGATGCGAAATTCATCGGTTCGGGCGTTGGTGGTCTCGAGGTGATCTTCGAGAACGCGGAGACCGGCGCCTGGCTGGCATCCGGCCAGATCACCGGAGGCACCGGCGACACCGACCTGCTGATGCGCAAGCCGCAGCAGCGGGGCGAACGTCTGGCTCCACAGGCCGATACCGCCGCCTGCACCGCGAGCCTGCCACTGACCAAACCCACCCGCGTGCGCATTCGCGTGACCGGACCGCAGCAGATGGCGCAGCCCGCGTCGCTGAGCGTCACCACCTGGGTCGTGCCGGGGCACCCCATTGATGGCGACGGGCTGGTGCTGAACCTGCCCGGGCTGATCGTCACCGCCGACCCGATGCCGTCCAAGGGCGGCGAGCTGCCGCTGCGGGCGACGGTGACCCTGATGTGTGGTTGTCCGCTGACCGAAGGCGGGCTGTGGGACACGGCCGACTACGAGGTGATGGCCCGGGTGGAGCGGCCCGATGGTTCGGTCAGCGCAGTGCCGCTGTCCTTCACCGGCGAACCCAATCATTTCGCCGGCATGCTGCCGGTGAAGCAGCAGGGCCGCCATCTGGTCACGATCTGGGCGCATAACGCGGGCACCGGCAACACCGGTGCTGCGGACTACACGGTGGACGTGCCGTGAAGCGGACGCTGCTGATCCTGATGTTCGGCCTCGGCCCGTCGACCGCGGCGCTCGCCGAGCCCGACCGTGTCGTGGAGGCGAGAACGCTGACCACGGCGTTGCAGCAGCAACTCGGTGCGGCGCTTAAACAGGCCATCGCCAGCGGTGGTCCGCAGGCGGCCATCGAGGTCTGTCAGGTGCGCGCGCCGGAGATCGCGGCCTCGCTGTCCTCCGATGCCACGGTGGGGCGCACGGCGCTGCGCGTGCGCAACCCTGACAACGCACCGGATGCCGGGGCCCGTGAGGTCATGACCGCGTTCGCCACGCGAATCGACGACGGCGAACAGGGTGGGCTCGAACATTTCGAGCAGCGGGCCGACGGCAGTGCCCGGTACATGCGCGCGATCATCACGCAGCCGATGTGCGAGCTGTGCCACGGCGCGTCGCTGGCGTCCGGCATCGCGGAGGAACTGGCCCTGCGTTATCCGCGGGACGCGGCCACGGGTTTCCGGGCCGGCGAGCTGCGCGGCGCCTTCATCGTTGACTGGCCGGAGGATGCGCCATGATCAGAATCTGCCCACACTGCGGCGCCAAGAACCGTATCGCGCCGGCGAATCTTCATCGGGCCGGGCGCTGTGGCTCCTGCAAGCAGGCGCTGGGGCCCGTCGACACCCCGCTGGATGTCGGCGCAGATCAGTTCGACGCCATCCTGCGCGAGGCAAGAGTGCCGGTGCTGGTGGATTTCTGGGCGCCGTGGTGCGGCCCGTGCAAGATGGCGGGCCCGGAAGTCGCCCGCGCGGCGGCGGCGATGGCCGGTGAAGCCATCGTTCTCAAGGTCAACACCGAGCAGCATCCGGCCCTGTCGGCGCGTTACGGTGTTCGCAGCATTCCGTATTTCGCGGTGTTCTCGGACGGGCAGATGGCGTGGAGCCAGCCCGGCCTGATGCGCGCCGCGCAGCTGGAGGCGCAATGTCGCGCCGCCGGCGAGGCGGTGACGAGGTAGGCAACGGATGGCAGGTGAACAGACGGAAACGGTGGTCGTCGAGGAAACGCTGACCGGCCGTTACATGCAGAACATCACGGCGGGCCGGCATGGCCTGACGGCGGACGAGCCCGCGGAGCTGAAGGGCAACGACGCCGGCCCGAGCCCCTACGAGTTCGTGCTGATGGGGCTGGGCGCCTGCACGTCGATGACGCTGCGGATGTATGCGGAGATGAAGCAGCTTCCACTGGAGCGCGTTCGCGTTCACCTGAGTCATCAGAAGGTGCACGCGGAGGACTGCGCGGACTGCGAGACTCGCGGCGGCAAGATCGACGAGATCACCCGAGATATCGAGCTGACCGGTGATCTGACCGACGAGCAGCGCCAGCGTCTGCTGGAGATCGCCGACAAGTGCCCTGTGCACCGCACGCTGCATTCGGAGATCAAGGTTCGGACCCGGATCGTGGACGCCATTGATGGTGATGCCGGAGACGGACAATGACCGATCGCGCCGCATCCGCACCGGACTGGCCCAGACACCTGCGCTGGGGCATCGCCATCACCCTGGTGGTCAAGCTGATGGTGCTGATCACCCTGAAAACGCTGTTCTTTTCCGGCGAGCACCGTGTCGAGGTGACACCGACACGGGTGGACGCCCAGCTTTTCCCCGCGCAATCGCGGGCAGAACCCGATTCACGTTCCGAGGAGTTGGCCGATGATTGACATGACGGTCGTGGAGCTGTCACGCCTGCAGTTTGCGTTGACGGCCCTGTACCACTTTCTGTTCGTGCCGCTGACGCTGGGGCTGTCGATGATCCTGGTGATCATGGAGGCCATCTACGTCATGACCGGCCGCGACATCTGGCGGCAGATGACCAAGTTCTGGGGGCTGCTGTTCGGCATCAACTTCGCCATGGGGGTCGCCACCGGCATCACCATGGAATTCCAGTTCGGCACCAACTGGGCCTATTACTCGCACTACGTCGGTGACATCTTCGGGGCGCCGCTGGCCATTGAGGGCCTGATGGCCTTCTTCCTGGAATCCACCTTCGTCGGGCTGTTCTTCTTCGGCTGGGATCGCCTGTCCAAGGTGGGGCATCTGGTCGTGACGGCACTGACGGCGATCGGCTCCAATCTGTCCGCGGTATGGATTCTGATCGCCAACGCGTGGATGCAGAACCCGGTGGGTGCGGCATTCAACTACGAGACCATGCGCATGGAGCTCACGTCCTTCGGTGATGTGATCTTCAATCCGGTCGCCCAGTCCAAGTTCGTGCACACGGTCGCGGCCGGCTAT
>NZ_CAXFCL010000305.1:0-2073 GCF_964000955.1 uncultured Abyssibacter sp. | reverse complement strand
GGTCCGAGATGTCATGAAACGCCAGGACGAACTCGCTGACGTGCCCGGCATCGCTGATCGTGGTCGCGCCCATCTCCACAGGAAACGGGCGGTTGTCCGCGCCGCGGAGTGTCGTGTTCCTGTCGCGGGCGGAGCCTTCGAGCACAACCGCCTCGGCCAGCGGTGTCTCGACCCAGGGCCGGCCTTCGGGGATGAGTTCGGAGGCCGCGATGAACGCCTGCATGGGCATGCCCTTGAGGTGGTCGGCCTGGGTCTTCAGCAAGGCTCCCGCGGCCGGATTGGCGAAGGTGATCACCCCATCGGGGTCCACGCCCACGATGCCCTCCGACGCGGCTTCCAGCAGTGAGGTGGCGCGGCGGTTCGCCTCGGAAAGCGCCAGTGTCATGAGCTTGAGCTCCTGACGCTGGCGGTGCAGGTCGGTCAGGATGCGCACCTTGGAGCGCAGCAGCCGCTCCTGGATCGGCTTGTAGAGAAAATCGATCGCCCCGCTCTCGTAGCCCTGGAGCATGCGCTCTTCGGAGCGATCGTCCGCGGTGACGAAGATGATCGGCGGCGGCGCGGCGGGGTTGGCCAGAAAGATGGCCTCGGCGGTTTCGTACCCGTCCATGCCGGGCATGCGCACGTCCAGCAGCACCACGGCGAATTCCTGTCGGATCACCAGGGCGAGCGCGTCGGGGCCCGACTGCGCGGTTGAAATCGAGATGTCCAGGTCCTTCAGCACCCGCTTCATCGCGACCAGGTTGGCCTCGATGTCATCGACGACGAGGACCGCCGGCAGCGGCCCGCCGGCCGGGTGATCCGAGGAATCACCCGGTGTCGTGTTGGTCGGATTCATGACCTGCTCAGCCAGAGTTTCAACGCCGCCAGCAACTGGTCCACATCGATGGGTTTGCTCATGTAGTCCGAGGCGCCTGCCTCGATGCATTCCTCCCGGTCCGACTGCATGGCCTTGGCGGTGAGCATGATGATGGGAATGGTTTCGAAGCCCGGCATCTGACGGATGCGTTGCGTCGCTTCCAGCCCGTCCATCACCGGCATCATCACATCCATCAACACTGCGTCGATGTCGTCGTGTTCGGTCAATCGCTGTAGAGCCAGCTCGCCGTTGTCGGCGAAGACGATGTCGAACCCGGCCTTGCGCAGCACCGCCGACAGCGCGAAGACGTTGCGCAGGTCGTCGTCGACCATCAGCAGCTTCTTGCCGCGGAACGAGGGGTCCTGGCTGCGCGTGCGGCGGAGAATTTCCTGCTGCTGTTCCGGCAGCTTGGATTCGACGCTGTGCAGGAACAGCGTGACCTCGTCCAGCAGCCGGTCCGGAGATTCGGCGCCCTTGACGACGATGGACTGTGCGAGCTGCGACAGCTCCTTGTGCTCGGCGCGGGTCAGGTCGCGGCCGGTGTAGACGACCACAGGCGGGTGCTGGAAGCTCTCGTCCGCCTTGAGCTTCCGCATCAGCTCCAGGCCGTCCGTGTCCGGCAGTGACAGATCCAGCACGACGCAGTCGAAGTGCTCGTTCTTCATCAGCCGGAAAGCCTCGGCCCCGGAATGCGCCGGTACGATCTCCACATCGTCGCTGCTCAGCAGTTCGCGAATCGCGATCTGGCTCGACGCATTGTCTTCGACCACCAGTACGCGGCGGGCGGCCTGTTCGCGCACGTTCTCCAGCGCAGCCAGCGCCTTGAGCAGGTCGGCCTTGGTCGCCGGCTTGGGCAGAAAGCCGATGGCGCCATGTTGCAGCGGCTCCATGGATTCGTCCGACGCGGACACCACGTGCACCGGGATGTGGCGGGTCGCCGGTGAGCGCTTCAGCACTTCGAGGATGGTCAGCCCGTCGGTGTCCGGCAGGCGCAGGTCCAGCGTGATCGCATGCGGCTTGAGCTTGCGTGCCTGCTCCAGTCCGCTGCGGCCGTCGTTGGCGATGACCGGGGAAAAGCCGCGTTCCGTCGCCAGGCGGGCGAGCACCTGGGCGAAGCGCGCGTCGTCCTCGATGATCAACAGCACATGGCCGTCGGGCGTCTGAGCGGGGGGCGGCTGGTCGGGATCCGCGGAATGGTCTTGTTCGGGAGCGGCGGG
>NZ_CAXFCL010000304.1:0-5521 GCF_964000955.1 uncultured Abyssibacter sp. | reverse complement strand
TTCAGTCGCATGGCTGGCGATCAGGGCGAGAATGAGACCACGAGACGCGAAGCAGCCATCCGCGCAGCCGAGCTTTACGACGAGAACGGCGCTCTGGCCGCGGCCTCCCGCGCTTACGCCAGCTATCTGGCGCAGTTCCCCGTACCGTTCGAGGAAGGCATCGAGATCCGGCAACGTCTGATCGAGATTCACGACGAGCTCAATCAGCCCAGCGAAGTCGCCTACTGGCGCCGGCAACTGATCAACGCCAACGCCGGGGCCGGCGCCGAGCAAACCGACCGCAGCCGCTATCTGGCGGCCAAGGCGGCCCTGGTCATGGCCGAAACCGAACTCGCCCGCTTCGAGGCTGTGAAGCTGACCCTGCCCCTCCAGGCCAGCCTGACCCGCAAGCGCGCGGCGATGGACCAGGCACTGGAGGCCTACCGGTCGGCCGCGCAATCGGGTGTCGCCGAGATCGCCACCGAGGCCACCTATCGGGTCGGGTCGATCTACCTGACGCTGAGCCGCGATCTGATGGCCTCGCAGCGACCCGCCGGACTGTCCGCACTGGAACTGGAGCAGTACGAACTGTTGCTCGAGGAGCAGGCGTTCCCGATCGAGGAACAGGCCATCGATGTCTTCGAGTCCAACGTCGAGCGAATGGACCAGGGTGTCTACGATCAGTGGGTGCAGCGCAGTATCGAGGCCCTCGCCGAAATCGTGCCCGCACGCTACGCCAAGCAGGAAAATTATGAGCTTCCGATCAATACGATTCGCTAGACGGGCGTCCTGTCTGGCGCTCGCGGCGGCGATGCTGGCGGGTTGCGCGACATCGCCGACGCCAAGCCAGCCGCAAGAGACCGCGCAGGCCCCGATCGCCCTGCCGCCGGTACCGGAAATCGAGATTCCGGATGCCGCGTTCAACGATTTCGCCGCTGCGATCAACGCGCTCAAGCGAGGCAACGAGGCTGCCGCGGAATCCGCGCTGCGCACGATGATCCGCAACTACCCGCAGATCGCCGGTCCCTACAGCAATCTTGCGGGGCTGCTCGCGCAGCGCGGTGAGAACGAGGAGGCACTGGAGTTGATCCGCCAAGCCGTGGAACGCAACCCGCGCAGCGCCCCTGCCTACAACCTGCAGGGCCTGCTCGAACGTCGCGCCGGCAACTTCGAAGCCTCCGAGCTGGCTTATCGCAAGGCCCTGTCCGCCGACGCGACCTTCACGGACGCGCAACGCAACCTCGGCATCCTCTACGACCTTTACCTGCGCAAGCCGGAAAAGGCCCTCGCGGCCTACCGCGCCTATCAGGAGATGCTCGCGGAGCCGGATGACACAGTTGGCATCTGGATTGCTGATCTGGAACGGAGGACGCAATGAGCCGCTTCCCACTCGTTCTGAGGCACGTACCTCATGTACTCTTCGGCCTGATCGTCGCGATGGCGGCGTCCGCTCAGCCGGTCGAAGAACCGATCGAGCTGCAGGGCGCAACCATTCGAGGCGAGCGGGAACTGCCGATCGGGCTGTACATCACGCCGTGGCGCAATTCCCCTCCGGAGGAAGGGATCGAGAAGCCGGCCAAATTGCTGGAAGAGGCACTTGTGCCGATCGACCCGCCGGCGTTCCGTCGGCAGATGCAATACTGGCAGGCCCTGGAATCCGCCAGGCGCCCGCCCGAATAACGTCTGGACCTACTTACTAACGCAGTAAAACGAGAGGCAATCGTATGGAGGTGTTCGGCACCATTGTCCGCTTTTTCCAAAACGGCGGACCGTTCATGTACCCGATCGTGATCATTCTCGCGATCGGTCTGTCCATCGCCATCGAGCGATACATCTATCTCACCCGTTCGGAAGCCGGGAATCGCAAGCTGTGGGAAAAGCTCCAGCCGCTGCTCTCCAATGGCGACTATGACGGAGCATTCGAGGTCGCGAGCAAATCGGATGCGGCCGTCGGACAGGTGCTGGCCTACGGGATCAGCCGGATGCGCACCAGCAGCAACCGCCAGGACGTCGAAATGTCCATGGAGGAAAGCCTGCTGGAAGTCACGCCTCAGCTTGAGAAACGGACTCACTATCTGGCCGTGCTGGCGAACGTCGCCACGCTGCTGGGCCTGCTGGGAACCATCATCGGCCTGATCGCGGGTTTCACCGCGGTGGCCAACGTGAACCCCGCGGAAAAGGCTGACCTGCTGTCGGCCAGTATCTCGGTGGCGATGAACACCACGGCATTCGGACTGATCGTCGCCATTCCGCTGCTGCTGCTGCACGCCGTGCTGCAGACGCGCACGACGGCGCTGGTGGACAGCATCGAAATGGCCAGCGTGAAGTTCCTGAACACCACCCGGACCACCGAACCGGCATGATCACCTCGCGATTACACCGGATGCGGCAGCGCGATCCGGCCGAAATGAACATCACGGCCTTCATGAACCTGATGGTCGTTCTCGTGCCGTTTCTGCTGATCACGGCGGTGTTTTCGCGACTGGCGGTCGTGCAGTTGAACTTGCCGGCGCCCGATACGGAATCCGTACCCGAGCAGAACGAACGCGACAGCCTCTCCGTAATCGTTCGGCTGGATCGGATCCAGGTCGCTGTGAACGGGTCGGTCCTGCAAAGCTTCGAACCAGGCCCTGATGGCTACAACTATCAGGCGCTGAACGAGCTGATCGTCACGCTTCGTGACCGCATCGCCTCCGAAGTCACCAGCGCGACGGTTCTTCTGGAGCCCGACGTGGAATACGACCTGCTGATCCAGGTCATGGACTCGATCCGGATGAGCTGGCCCACGGAGGATGCCGTGTCGACCGCGGACCGCCGGCAGCTGTTCCCGAATATCGCGATCGGCGATGCTCCGCCGCGCGCAACCGAGAGCAACGGATGAAGGAATCACGTCGTGCCCAGCGCATGCGCGAACGCAACGCGAAAAAGGGACGCGTTGCCTCGATGAACATGATTTCGCTGATGGACATCTTCACGATCCTGGTGTTCTTCCTGCTGGTGAACTCGTCGGCCGTGGAAACGTTGCCCAGCGCCAAGCAGTTGCAGCTACCGGAAGCCTTCGAGGACACCAAGGCCGGTGAGACGGTGAGCGTGATGATCACCCGCACCGACATCCTGGTGAACGGCGAGCCGGCAATGACCGTGGCCGACGCCGAGGCCGCAGAACGACTGGATGCCGTCCGAGCCAAGCTGGAATCAGTGCCCAAGGAACTGCTGCGCTATGCCGACGGCACCGAAACCGAGGGACGTGGCGAGGTCACCGTTCTTGCCGATCGCAGTATTCCCTACAAGGTCATCCGCCGCGTCATGATGGCCTGTACCGAGGCCGAGTACGCCGCGATCTCACTGGCCATTCTTCAGAAAACAGAAGTCGAATCCGGGTCGGACGCATGACCGCAAGCTATGCCCTGCACTCCGCCTGGACACTAGGCGTTGACGAGACGGATCGCCGGTTCAACCGGATTCTGGCGGTCACGCTGGTCCTGTTCCTGTCGCTGACGCTCGCCATTCAGTTCGTCCGGATGGCGGGTGACGAGGACGGCGTGGGCGACGAGCTGTCCGATCGATACGCCCGCCTGCTCCTCGAGCGTGCCCCGCCCGGGCCCAAGGCCGAGACCCAAGCGCCCGAGCCGGCCGCGGAAGAGGAGCCGGCGGAGGAACCCGAGGAGCCGGAACCCGAGCCCGAACCGGAACCGGAGCAGCCGAAGCCGCAGGAGCGCCCCCAGCCGGCGCCAACACCCGAACCCACCCAGGAGACGCAGGTGGAACAGGCGCGTGAGCGCGCCGAAGCCAGCGGCATCTCCCAGATTCGTGACGCGTTCGCGGACCTGAGAACGGAGCAATCGACCGCCGCACTCACCAACCCGCAGGCATTGGTCACCGCCGCACCAACGGCATCGGGAGGCGCACGGCGTTCAGGATCGTCGACATCAACCTCCGAGCTGCTGTCCAGCGCAAGCTCCGGCAGTTCCGGTATCGATACCAGCCAGATCGCCCGCGACGGCGGTGGCACCGGCCTGGCATCGCGGGAAACGACACGGGTGCAGGGCCCCGCCGCCGGTGGTGGCGGTGGTGGCGGCGCACCCGCCCGTGGGTCCGGCGGCAGCGCACCGGGCAAGGGCCGGCCCATCGACGAAATCCAGATTGTGTTCGATCGCACCAAGGGTGCCTTCTACTCGATCTTCAACCGCGCGCGACGACAGGATCCGACCCTGTCAGGCAAGGTCGTGGTTCGACTCACGATCGCCCCGAGCGGAGCCGTCAGCGCGGTGGAAATCGTCGAATCGCAGCTCAACAACGCGGATCTGGAAAGCAAGATTCTCAACCGCATCCGCCTGATGAATTTCGGTGCGAAGGACGTGCCGCCGATCACACTGGACTACCCGCTGTTCTTTGAACCGGGTTGATCGTCGGGCTGACCGTATTCGGAAATAGTGGCGCCCTGCTCCGGACCTTGATTGCCGGTGCGGCGCCTCGCAACGGAGACTCGACATGAGTGGATTTCTCGCAGGGAAGCGCGCGCTGATCACGGGTATCGCAAGCCCGCGATCCATCGCCTCGGGCATCGCGCAGGCGATGCATGAACAGGGTGCGAAACTCGCGCTGACCTACGCCGGTGACAAGCTCAAGAGCCGGGTCGAAGCAGCCGCCGAGGAATACGACGCCGAGCTCTGTCTGCCACTGGACGTCACCTCCGACGAACAGATTGCCGATCTGGTGCAGTCACTCGAATCGCAGTGGGGCGGCGTCGACATCCTGATCCACTCCATCGGATTCGCACCGCGCGAACTGCTCAAGGGCGGATTCCTCGAGTCCGTGACCCGGGACGGCTTTGCCGTCGCGCACGATATCAGCGCCTACAGTTTCGCAGCCCTGGGCAAGGCCCTTTATCCGCTGATGCCGGAATCCGGCGGCTCGATGCTCACGCTGACCTATCTCGGCGCGGAACGGGCACTGCCCGGCTACAACGTCATGGGACCGGCCAAGGCGAGTCTGGAAGCCTCGGTACGCTACATGGCGGCGGAACTGGGCCCCCGCAACATCCGCGTGAACGGCATTTCCGCCGGACCGATCAAGACCCTGGCCGCCGCGGGCATCTCCGGTTTCCGCGACATGCTCAGTGCCACGGCGCAGGCGGCGCCTCTGGGCCGTAACGTGGAACCGCTGGAAGTGGGCAACACGGCCGCGTTTCTGTGCAGCGACCTGGCATCCGGGATCACCGGCGAAATCCTCTTCGTCGACGCCGGGTACCACATCCAGGGCATGCCCAACGCAGACCTGGGCTGAGATTCGGCCGCCCCGCGCGCCGGTTATCGAATCAGGCGTTCGGCCCAATTGCCGGTCGCCACGCCTGCTGCACCAGGACCAGGAAAACCCCGTCGCGGAATCTCGCCGCCGGGTGGCCGGCTGAACGTCGGCTCAATCCCGCTGCGGCGCGAACCCCCGCCAGGGTTCACCTGACCGGCCGGAGTCAGGGCAAGGGCCGCGCCCTGCTCGGCCGGCATCCCGGGTTCTAGTACGGTGAGGCTGGCTCGACCTGCTC